>JARGFK010000120.1 GCA_029211065.1 Desulfobacterales bacterium | reverse complement strand
AACCAATAAATCAACTATTTTGTTAATAATATTATATGTTTAAGATTTATTTTACGCGCTTAAGTTAATGGCATTGACTGCTTAGTGCTGACTTTCTTTTGTTATGATTCATAAGCAAACCAGAACGGATCGAATTATATTTACAGGGGTCATCGGCCTGCTGATCTTCGCCCCGCTGTTTTTCGGCTCTGTACACGTGTGGGCCTATACCGTGGTGGAGCTGGGGGTGTTTGCCCTGCTGGCGCTGTGGGTACTGGACCGGTTCATCTTTTCAAAAAGCGAAACCGTGGCATGGGTAAAAACCCCGGCCAACCTGTTTCTGATCCTGCTGCTGGGTTTGATCGGCCTGCAGCTCGTCCCGCTGCCGCCTTCCTGGGCAGCTTTTATTTCGCCCCAAACCTATGCCGATAATGAGACCCTTTACAGCGTAATGGCCCGTGCGGGTTTGGATGGCGGGGATTGGATGGCCCTGGCGTATTATAAGCACCCGGTGGTGATCCAGGGACTCAAACTGATGACCTACCTGGGGATGTTTTTCCTGGTGCTCAACATTGTCCGCTCCAAAAAGCGGATGAACATTTTGATTTATGTCCTGATTTTTATGGGTCTGTTCGAGGCCCTGTACGCCATCTACCAGCTTTTCAGCGATGCCCCCCGGATCTTGTGGTGGGGCCGGCGCGGCGGTCTTGCCGGCCGGGCCAGCGGCACGTATATCGTTTCGAATCACTTTGCGGGGTATTTGGAGATGGTAATCCCGCTCCTGTTCGGGTTCATGATCGCCCAGCCTCGGCGCCACCGCCGGATCGTTTCCGGACTGGGCGGCAGCCGGGCCGCCCTGCAGCGCTTTGTGGGCCTGTTTGCCCCGGAGTCGGCCAGCCCCCGGATGATCTTCTTCTTTTTTTCCGCTCTTGTCATGACCCTGGCGCTCCTGCTGTCGGGTTCCCGGGGCGGCATCCTGGCCATGGGCATCGCCATGCTGGGGATTGCCGCCATCTTTTTCAGCAAAAGCGGGTATCGCAAATACAGTGTTCTGGCCATCGCATTCTGCGTTCTGGCCTTTTCCTACGGAGTGCATATCGGCATCGATAATACACTCAAGCGTTTTGAACAGGTGGGAAGTCTGGAAGAGCGCCTCTTCATTACCCGGACGATTGTCCCCATGGTGAAGGCATATAAAACGACCGGGGTGGGCTGGGGCAACTTCCGGTATGTGTATCCGCGCTTTTCCCCGGATGATTTCAACCGGGTGTCCTCCAGCGGGCATGCCCACAACGACTGGATCGAGGCCCTGGGCGAAGTGGGTCTTGCCGGCGGCATGCTGATGGCGGCGGCCTTTATCGGCTTTCTTTTTAAGATGGTCCGGGTGTGGCGCAACCGCAGGGACCTTTACGCCCTGGGGGTGGGGGCCGGGGTGATGGCAGGCATTCTGGCCGTTGCCTTTCACAGCTATTTCGAGCTGAATATGCACATACCGGCCAACCCCCTGACCCTGGCGGCAATCCTGGCCCTGGGTTATGCCGCCCTGCATTGCCAGGGGCGCGGAATCAAGGAGCGCTTTTTTTACCGGACCCGGGAACTTCCCCTGACCCGCCCCAGGCGCTATGCTGTTGCGGGCGTGCTGCTCCTTTCCCTTGCCGTCGGAATGGCCGCCGCTGTCCGGCATTTCCGGGCGGAGATCAAGGCGCCCACCGAGTGGAACTCCACCCTGAACCTGAACTGGAACCCCCAGCTCATCGATGTGCAGCAGGCGATAGAGATCAACCCCTACAATGCCGAGTACCATTTTAAAAAGGCCGGTCTGTACATGCGGGCCAAGTCCGCCCATGAGATGGAGCGGCGCGAATACAATGACGCCGCCATATCCGCCCTGGAAACGGCGGTGCGTCTGAACCCGGCCAGCGAAATTTACTGGAACGATTTGGGACTGCGCTATTCCCTGCGCAGCTACGATCCCTATGATTATGTCCTTCGCTGGCTGCCGCTGGCGGAAATCTGTTTTGACCAGGCCGTTAAAAGCGCCCCCAATGCTCCCAACATTCTCTTTAACGCAGCCTGGTACTGGGCCTGGCGGGCGGTCATGCTGCCGGAAAAGCCCCAGTTGGAAAATTCGCTACCTGCCGGTGCCATCCGCATCCGAAGTGATGCCGTCCGGAAATTCCAGGACTTGTTTCGGCGCTCGCTGGCGCTCAACCCAAAGCCTTGGCAGGAGGCTGTGGAGCGGGTATGGGAATACCATCCTGATGATGCCGTGGTCCTGGGAATTGTGCCGGCGGACAACGAGAAGCTCAAGGGCGAGGTGTTGAAGAAGGTTATTAAAAAATGATGAAACGGCGTACGGCGCTCGGCGTACGGCGAAGGGCTTAAGGTACAAGACGAAAGGTTAAAGGACAACGGTGCACGGCGGAAGGGAAAAAGTAATGGGCAATAGGCGTTCAAAGACAAACGGAACGGTTTAGGGGAGTAAAAATTTTGGGAAAGTTTCAGGAACTTAAGGTGTGGCAGCGGGCAAAGAACTTAGCGGTTTTTATTTATAAACAGACCGAAAAAGGCGAGTTTGCCAAAGATTACGGTTTGCGTGACCAGATCCGAAAAGCGTCGGTGTCCATCCCAAGTAATATTGCTGAGGGAGACGAGCTTGATACGGACAAGCAATCCAACAGGTTTTTTTACATTGCGAAAGGGTCTACGGCGGAAGTTTTAACTCAGGCCATTATCGCCAAGGAAATTGGATATCTTGAGAGTGATACTTACCTGTATATTGAAAATGAATGTAAAGGGATATCCGGCATGTTAGTCCGCCTCATCCAAGCGCGATCCAAACAAGAATAAATAAACATTTGTGCCGCATTACCCGGTAATATAATTTCCGTACCTTATGCCTTCAGCCGTATATCCTTGTTTGCCCTGAGCCGGTAGCCTTGCGCCTTAAGCCGCTACCTGCTGTTCATCATCCCGCTTGTGGTATCTAACGAAAACCCAAAAGAGTTTATATGGCTAAACAAAATAAATACTTGACATTGAATCTGGAGTATTGATAAGAATAATTGTTATCTTTTTTGTCTATCTCTAGTTAGTATTTTCCAAAACCAATTCACTTTATGTAACTCAATGTTTTAATTATATTTAAACAAGTTCTGGTTGCTTTTGTTAACAAATCGTTCCAAATAGACAACATTATGGAGAGCTGTCATGAAAGTAAAAAAGAATTTATTCAGCCTGTTTTTATTATTTCTGGTGGGGGGTTTTGTCCTGGCTCCCGGTGCTGATGCCGCCACGCCGATTGCATCGATTTCCGCATTTGACGGTGAGGTCTCGATCCTTTCGGATTATAAGATCGTAAAGGTCACCCGGGCGGGTCAGGTTCTTAAACAAGGCGACCGGGTCCAGGTCAAGGTCGGTTTTGCCGCCGTGACCTTTAACGACGGCGCCACGCTGAACGTGAATCCCTATTCCAGCGCGCTGATCCAGGAGCAGGAAGAAGAAACCGGCTTCTGGATTTTCAAGGTCAAGAAAACCGTGCGCCGGATTACCTGTTTTATCGGCAAGCTGAAATTCAAGAGCGGCAAATCCATTCAGGACAACTATCTGCAAACCCCCACGGCTGTTGCCGGTTTGCGGGGCACCGAAGCCGAAGTGGGATTTGACAATGTCAATAACTACCTGAACATGATTTCCGGCGAACTTGCTGCGACTTACGGCGATTTCATCCGGGGATTTTTTGAAAATCCGGGGGTGGATGCCGCCACCAAAAACCAGGTTTTCCAGGCCCTGGAAAAAGCCAAAGACACTGCTGAGACAGGGAACCAGCAGGCCGCCCAGGTGGCAGCTCTTGAGGTGATCCAGACCGCCGCCCAGGAAATGACAAAGAATCCGGATCCAAATGTGGCAAAACAAGCGCAAGACGTTGTGAACCAGACCCAGCAGCAGATTGATGACGCCAAGAAGGGCATTGAACCAACGCCCACGACCCTGGCGCCAACGCCGACCACGGTTCAAACCCCCATCATTACATTTACAGAGAAGACAACGACGTCAACAACTTCTAGCACATTGTACACTAAATAAAAATCAGGGGAGGTGCGGTCTGGACCTCCCCCTTTTTATTGATCACATTTTTATTTAAAAAATATATTATGAGGTGTGAAAATGATTAGAACCCAATGTCATAAAGGACGTGTTGGAACGTTGGCGGTATTGCTTGCCCTGCTTTTCAGCCTGCAGGCGGCCGCGGCTTTGGCCCAGGGCAATATCCGTCTCGGCCGGACACAGGTGGATCTGGGTTTGAAATACGAGCTGAGATATGTCGATAACATCTATTATGAAAGCGCAAACGAAGAAGAAGATTTTATCCACATCGTGACGCCGAGCGTCGACTTTGCCTACAACGGCAGCAGCCCCGACAATTATTTCAAGACCGGCTACTCGGTGGCCCTGGCCGCCTATTCGGATTTTGACCAAAACAACTATCAGAGCCACCACCCGTATCTGGATTTGAGCCTGAAAACTCCGGTAGGGTTTTATTTTAAGATTTATGATGGTTTTCTCTATACCCAGGACCCCTATGGCTCCAGAAACAGCTATAACTTAGGAGTCAAAACCAAGCGGATGGACAATACGGCCGATGTTGCCCTGGGGTATGAGTTTTTCAACAAATACTCCGTCGAGGCCCTTTACCGGAATTATTTCATCGACTATGACCTGAAAGAAGATGAATGGCAGAACCGCATGGACAATCGCTACGGCGGCGCCTTTTATTATCATTATTCTCCCAAGACCTTCTTCCTGGTGGAGTACCGCTTTACCCAGGCTGAATACGACAAGCAGAACGACGACCTATTCGACTACAGCAGGGGCGCGAATTGGAGTGCCAGTAAGTCTCAGGACTACACCAAGAACGATGTGTTCGTCGGCGCCAAGTTCAACCCGGGCGGCAAGTTGGGCGGGGCAATCAGGGTCGGTTGGGGCAGCAAGGATTATGACAACAAGACCGATATTCTCGGCAAACCATACAAGGACATGGACGGCTGGATTTCTGAGACCGCCTTCTACTGGCAGGCCCTTGCCCGGACCCTGTGGATCGTTGAACTGGGGCGGTCTTTTGAAGGTTCGCCGGATGCGGATGCCGCCGGCTATATCGATACGTATTTCAAACTCTCCCTGCGCCAGGGCATGGCCAACCGCCTCACCGGCCTTCTGGGTTTTGAATACAACAACAATGACTACGAGAACGAAGCGGCCGGCCGTCCCAAGAAGGAGTTTGACATTTACGGCGTTACCGCCGGCCTTGAATATGAAATTCAAAAGTGGCTCACCACCAGCCTGCAATGGGAATACCAAACCAAAGAAGCCAGCGACGGTCTTTACCCCACCCAGGAATATGACCGCAATGTCGTGAAGTTTGTGATCGACAGCAAGTTTTAAAACCGCTCCACCTGATCGATAGATTCCTAAAAGGGAGAGTGAAAGCTCTCCCTTTTTGTTTGTACAAGGTGAAAGGCAAACGGCGCAGGGCAAACGGCTAAGGGCAAAAGGCAAACGGCGCAGGGCAAAAGGCGAAAGGGAACAGATATCAGTTAAAGGGAAAAGAGATGGGAAACTTTCAAGCCCTTAAAGTTTGGCAGCGGGCAAAGGACTTAGCGGTTTTTTTGTATAAACTGACCGAAGCGGGGCGATTTGCCAAAGATTATGGTTTGCGGGACCAGATTCGAAAAGCGGCCGTATCCATCCCAAGTAATATCGCCGAAGGAGACGATCTCGATACGGACAAGCAGTCGAACAGGTTTTTTTATATTGCGAAGGGATCTACGGCAGAAGTTTTAACGCAGGCAATCATCGCATTGGAAATTGGATACCTCGACAAGGAAACTTACCAGTATATTGAAAATGAATGTAAAGGGATATCAGGTATGTTAACCCGTCTCATCCAAGCGCGGTCCAAACATGAATAAAGGACTATTCGTGTTTAACCCGACATCTTAAGCCCTGCGCCGTATGCCGTGTGCCCTGGGCCGTTCTTTAATTAAAATTCCCTTGCTTTTTCAGACGGATAGCGATAAGTAAAAAATTTATGTCCGTAAATCCGCCCTCAATTTACCAAAAGGGTATATTCATGAGTCTGATGAAACGTTTAGTCTTGATTTTATGCGCTGTGGCGCTTGTGTACGGTTGCGGCACCAGCGGAGAAGTGGTGCAGGTGACCACCGTTTCCGATGGGGATTTAAAGGGCATCGGTGAAGAAAACATTGCCCAGTTGGACGAGATCATAAAAGCCCGGAAAAAGGACCAGAAGCCCGATAGCATCGACCAGGTCCTGGAGAAGACGCCCCAGTATACGCTTGATCAATACCTGAAGCTGAGCCCGGAAGCCAACAATCCCAGCGCGCTGGATTACAAGGTGGGCGGGTACGACGTGATCGATATCAACGTATATGAAGAGGCGGACCTTTCGCGAAAAGACGTGCGCATCAGCGCCGACGGCTACATTTCCTTCCCGCTGGTGGGGCGTCTGCAGGTGGAGGGCCTCAATACGTCGGAAATCGAAAAGATGATCTCTGAAAAACTGGCCCAGGGGCAGTATCTGCTGGATGCCCATGTTTCCGTGACCGTGACGGATTATAAGAGCAAGCAGTTCATGGTGCTGGGGGCGGTGAAGGAACCCGGCTCCTACCCGCTCAAGGCCAAGGAGCGGGTGCTGGACGCCATTTCCCGGGCAGGCGGGATCGTTTTTGAAAATGTCGGCAAGCAGGTCAAGATTATCCGTACGGTCAGTCTAAATGCCGGAACCGAAAAAAAAGTAGTGGTAAGCATGAATGTTGATGGCCTGCTAAAGGGCGGCGCTCAGTTTCTGCTCCAGGACAAGGACCTGATCTACATCCCCAAGGCCGAGCATTTTTATATCATCGGACAGGTCACGACCCCCGGCTCTTATCTGTATCAGCAGGAGAACATCACCCTGGTGGAGGCCATCAGCATGGCCGGCGGGTTTACCCCCATCGCCGCCCGGAACAAGACCCGGATCGTGCGGGTGGAAGACGGCATTGAAAAAATCATTCAGGTTCAGGTGGACGCCATCACCAAGTCCGGCAAAAAAACCCAGGATGTCAAAATTCTGCCGGGGGATGTTATTGTGGTGCCGGAAAGTTTTTTTTAATGACGGCTTACGGCCAATGGCGTACGGCGAACGATACAGGGATCAGGGTTGAGGGGTTAGAATAGTAGGCAGTCGGCAGTAGGCAGTCGGCGGTCGGCACAAAGAGAGGCTGCGGTTGTAAAACGGACTTATCCTTCCGTGCGCCTTGAGCCCTGTGCCGTGTGCCCTTTTCTCAATACTCAACAAGTTGACGGCTTAAGGCGAACGGCTCGTTGTAACAATCAACGTCTCAAAAGAAAACAATAATGGAAGAAAACAGAGAAGAACAGATTGACCTGCGGGATTATCTGCGGGTGCTGGCCAAGCGGCGCTGGACGATTTTCAGCATATTTGCGCTGGTGGTCCTGACGGTGGCGGTTTATACCTTTACGGCCATTCCGATCTATCAGGCCACGGCGCGGATCGTGATTGAAAAAGAAAACCCCAACCTGGTCTCCATTCAGGAAGTCATGGCGGTGGATGCCACCGGCTCGGACTATTACCAGACCCAGTACAAGATTATTGAAAGCCGGACGGTGGCCCGGGAAGTGATCCGTCGACTCGACCTGCAAAACAGCCCGGAGTTTTTCCCGGAGCCCAAGGACGACGTGATTTCCAATGTCAAGGCCTGGTTGGATACAACCCTTGCGACCTGGAAAGACTGGGTGCAGTCCCTTTTCAAAACCGGACCGGATCCCGCATCCCTTGACCCGGAGTCGCTTTCCTCGGACTTTAAACTGGTCAACGCCTTTAGTGAGCGCGTCAGCGTGGAACCGATCCGCAACAGCCGGCTGGTGGATGTCAGCGTTGAGGCAGTCAGCCCCAAAATGGCCGCTGCAATGGCCAATGAGCTGGTGCGCGCCTACATCGACCAGAACCTGGAAGCCAAGCTGGTGGCGGCAAAAGATGCCGTCCAGTGGCTGGGGGACCGCATTCAGGAAGAACGCCGCAAAGTGGAGGCGGCTGAAGGCGCACTGCTGGCCTATAAGGAAAAGTTCCAGATCATCACCGATTTTTCCAGCGACGCTGAAAAAATTACAGCCCAGAAACTGGCCCAGCTCAACGCACAGGTGGTGGATGCCGAATCCGCCCGGGTGGAGGCTGAAACCCGCTACAAGCAGGCCATGGCCCTTGACGATACCCCCGACATGCTCGATTCCATACCGGAAGTACTGAAGAATGAACTGGTCCAGGAAATCAAGAAGATGGAGGTCAACCTCTATAACCGCATGTCCGAACTTTCCAAGAAATACGGCCGGCGCCATCCCCAGATGCTGGCCATCGAGTCGGAGCTGGAAGACCTGCAAAAGCGTAAGGTTCAGGAAGTCAAGCGCGTGGTCAATTCCCTGCGAAACCAGTTCCGGCTGGCGGTTGCCAAGGAAGAATCCCTGAAAAAGGCGTTGGAGAAGCAGAAGAACGAAAGCCTGGAGATGAACAAAAAAGCGGTCCAGTACGGCGTGCTCCAGCGCCAGGCTGAAAGCGCCCGGCAGATGTATGAAATGCTGATCAAGCGCTTTAAGGAGACCTCCCTGACCGAGGAGATGAAAACCGGCAATATCCGGATTGTGGACAGGGCTGAAACCCCCATCAAGCCGGTCAAGCCCAAAAAAAGGCTGAACCTGCTCCTGGCCCTGGTGGTGGGGTTGACCCTGGGGATCGGGCTGGCGTTTTTTCTGGAATATCTGGACAACACCATCAAGCTGCCGGACGAGGTGCGGGACTACCTTAAGATCCCTTACCTGGGTCCGGTGCCGGCCTTTGCCAAGGCCAAGAACCGGGACGGCATTCCGTCTGACCTGGTGACATTGCATTCACCCAAGTCCACGGCCAGCGAGTCGTTTCGCGGCATTCGCACCGGGGTCCTCTTTTCTTCGGCCGACAAGCCGCCCCAGGTCATTCTGGTGTCAAGCTCCGGACCGGGTGAAGGCAAAACCGTTTGCGCTGCAAACCTGGCCGTGGCCATGGCACAGTCCGGTTCCCGTGTGGTCCTGCTGGACTGCGATATGCGGCGGCCGCGGCTGCACAAGATGTTTAACATCAGCCGTGATGTGGGCGTGTCCAATGTGCTGGTGGGTTCCAGCACCCTTTCGGAAGCGCTGGTTGTCGATGCCGCCCCGAACCTGGACGTGATTCCCTGCGGGCCGATACCCCCCAATCCTTCGGAAATGATCGGATCCAACAAAATGAAGGAGCTGATCGAAACCCTGCGCAAAGACTATACCCGAATCATCATCGATTCCCCGCCGGTCACGGCTGTGACCGACTCGGCCGTGCTGGCCCAGGCTGCCGATGGGCTGATCGTGGTGATCCGGGCCGGGGACACCCCGCGGCAGATCGTACAGAACGGGGTCTCCCATTTAAAGGCCCTGAATGCCCCCATCCTGGGCGCTGTTTTAAACGGCGTCAATACCGGAAAGGACAGCTACTACTATTATCAGTACTATTATTACTACTACGGTGAAGACGGCGAGCGCAGAAAGCGGTTTAAGTCGGATAAAAATAAGGGCGCTTAAATGCCGGTGAATAATAACGAAAAGCTATAGGCTGAAGGCTATAAGAACAATGTCGAGTGATGAGGAAACGGCTAAAGGCTAACGGCATAGGGAATAGGGGATAGTCTTTTCGCGTGCGCCCTGCGCTTTGTGCCGTGCGCCAGGCTCTTAATTACTCAACGGCATCGAAAAGTTGTATTATCTTTTTCCCGTGTGCCGTGTGCCGTACGCCATGTGCCAGGTTCTTAATACTTAACAGCTTACCAGCTTATTTTTGAACCCTTGAACCTTCGAAACCCGGACCCCTTTTTCCTATGATTGACCTGCACTGCCATATTCTGCCGGGTATTGACGACGGCGCAGCCGATGTGTCGGAAAGCATCGAAATGGCGCGGCAGGCCGTTGTCGACGGCATCCACACGGTGGTGGCCACCCCCCACAGCCTCAACGACGTATATTACAACCCCCTTGAAAAAGTGACCGACCTTCTCAAGAACCTGAGAGAAGTTTTAGCGGCCGAGAGGCTGGCTTTGAAAATCTGCCCGGGGTCGGATGCCCGCATCTGCCTCGGCATGGCGGAGCGGGTCGCGGCCGAAGAAGCCCTGACGATCAACCTGAACGGGCGTTATATCCTGGCCGAATTTCCTTCCCAGGTAATTCCGGCCGAGTCCCGCAACGAACTGTTCAAGCTGAAACTCAACAACATAACCCCGATTATCACGCATCCGGAAAGAAATCTGGTGTTTCAGAACCGGCTCGACTTTCTGTATGAACTGGTGGAAATGGGATCTTTAATCCAGATTACGGCCATGAGCGTCACCGGCGAACTGGGCGAGGCGGCCATGGCGTGCGCCCACGAACTCCTGAAAAGACGACTGGTCCATGTCATCGCCTCGGATGCGCATTCTTCCCGGCACCGTCCCCCGATACTCTCCCAGGCCGTTGAAGCCGCCGCCCATGTCATCGGGGATGAAAAGACCGCACGGGCGATGGTGACCGACTGGCCGGCAGCGATCCTGGCCGGAGAATCCTTTGCAGTGCCGGAGCCGCGACGCAGGATCGAGCGAAAGTGGTGGAAGGTATTTGGATAGGGATCGGGGGGCGTGGAGAAAGGCTTAAGACTGAAATGGCAGTGACGGGTAAATAGTGACGAGTGGCCGGTTAGCAGTAGGCAGTATGCAGCAGGGAGTAGGCAGTAAGGAGAAAGCAGTCGGCAAATGGTGGGCTCATGAACTTTTTCACCGGCAACTCGCAACCCGCAACCCGCAACATTTCTGAGGAGCGAATGCTGCCGATTTTTCGGGTCATTATTTTTGTGCTGGCATCCATTCTCCCGGCAGCCCCCTGTTTGGGGGGAACCCTGGCTATCAGCACCCGGACGACCCTGACCATTTATGCGGACCGGATACAGGCGGATGTTTTTGTGGAAAACAACGGAAGCGAGCCCGCTTACGGGGTACAGGCCAATCTTTATATTTTCGATCGCCTTCACAGCGCCGATGCCGTGGATCAGCTGGGGGTGAAGCAGAACCGGTCATTTCAGCTCGATGTTCCGTTGCCCGCAAACCTAAAGGGGGAGTTTCCCTTTGTGGGAGAGGTTATTTATCACGATGTCAGCCGGCTGACGCTTACTGCGCTCTCCGCTGGCACTTTTAAGCTGGGATCGTCCGGCGCCGGGATTTTGTCCGGCCGGGCGCCGGAACTAACCCTGAAAGCAAACGAAAGTTTATCCGTCCAGGTGAGCAGCGGGGATTCCAAATCCCGGGATGTCTTTGCCACCCTTTATCTTCCCCGCAGACTGACGACGCCCCAAAAACAAAAGCACATCAAATTAAAGCCGTTTGAGACCGCCGCCGTCGATTTTCCGCTGACACACCGCCATGGCGCCGGCAGCGCAACCTACCCGGTGTTTTGCACCCTGACATACCAAGATTCCGGCGTAGCGTATGCCGCTGTCGTCCAGACGACCGTCCATGTCAAGGACTTTCAGAACTGGTTTGTCCAGACCCGCCTGTACTGGCTGGGTGTGGGGGCGCTGATCATTCTGGGATGGGTGTGGGTAGGGGTGACGGCGGGGGGATTGTTGATTGATGATTGTTGATTGGCGATTGGTGATTGACGAGGGACGATTGAGGATTGGCGATTAAACGGCTTATGGCGCAGGGCGCAAGGCGGACGGCTCAGGGAAGGTAATGTCAGTTTATTCCGTAAGCCCTGCGCCGTGTGGCGTGAGCCATGTTCTTAAACATGCAATTTTAGAAGTCGTCGGCAAATGGAGATGAATCAGGTGAAAGCCAAGTGGCAAGACTCCGTATCGATTGTGATTCCGGCCTATAATGAAGCTGGACGCATTCTGGCCTCCCTGACGGCCTTGAGGGCTTTCTGCCGGGACCGGTTTTCCGGTTTTGAAATCATCTGTGTGGACGACGGCAGCAGCGACAATACCTGGGAGATAATTTCCGGCCTGGGTGACATGCCGTTTGTAAAACCGTTGCGATTGGCCCAAAACCGCGGCAAGGGGTTTGCGATTCAGCAGGGGATGCAGCAGGCCGCCGGACGGTTTCTTTTTTTTACGGATGCGGATCTGCCTTACCGCCCGGAGGCTCTGGATGCGGCTATGAACGCTTTTTACCAGGAAACGTGCGATCTGGTTGTGGGCGCGCGCGAACTATCAGATCCGGGTCGCCATCTGCCTGTCGGTCAGGCCCGAAGCATTGCCAGCCGGGTGTTTTCCGGCCTGGTGGCCCGTCTTTTCAAGCTGGCGGTTCGGGATACCCAGTGCGGTTTCAAGGGGTTCAGCCGCGCGGCCGCCCGGCAAATATTTCCCCGGCTGAACGTATGGGGCTATGCCTTTGATGTGGAAATATTTATCCTGGCCCGGCGCCTGGGGTTGAAAATCTGCCGAATACCGGTGACGCTTGTGGAACAGACCGGCTCCAAGATCAGCCTGACCAGAGACCCGATTGTCATGCTGTACGACCTGATCCGGCTGGCGATACGGGAGAGAAGGCGAAGAATCAGGGGCCAGGGGTCAGGGATCGGGTGTCAGGGGCCAGGGGTCAGGGATCGGGTGTCAGGGACCAGGGAACAGGGGGCAGGGGTCAGGGGTCAGGGATCGGGGGCGGAAGGGTAGTGGTGATTGATGATTGACTAGAGATGAATGACGAGGGACGAATAAAAAGGCTGGGAAGCTGGGAGGCTGAGAAGCGATCAAGAAAGGTTGAAGCTGAGAAAATGAGGAGAGGGCAAAAGGCTTAAGGACGGAAGGGCAGGGGGGTAGGGAGTAGGCAGTAAGCAGTAGGGAGTAGGGAGTAAGGAGTAGGCAGAAAGCAGTCGGCACGGGCGGTAACCCTATCCTTCAGCCTTCAGCCTTCAGCCTTCAGCCTAAAGACCTGAAGACCTGAAGACCTGAAGACCTGAAGAACTGAAGAACTGAAGAACTGAAGAACTGAAGAA
>JARGFK010000119.1 GCA_029211065.1 Desulfobacterales bacterium | reverse complement strand
GTGTCCGTCTACCCGACCCTTTTGTTCTTTCGTTTCCGTTATCAAATCCCGCTGAATCCCTCACCGAGAATTCCTGGCGGCCAACCGATTGGGTTGACAATGTACGTGCTCAATATTATATTGCTGCGGTAGGTTTAATATTATTTTAGAAAGGATTATAATTATGGCCGATGGGATTATGGAAATTGATGACAGCAGTTTCGATGGCGAGGTGCTTAAATCTGACAAACCGGTGCTGGTAGACTTCTGGGCGCCCTGGTGCGGACCTTGCAAGGCAATTGGACCTGTTATCGAAGAACTGGCCGGCACGTTTGGCAGTAAAATCAAATTCACCAAATGCAATGTGGATGACAATCCGGCCACACCTGGGAAATACGGAATTAAAGCCATTCCGACGCTGATCTTCTTTAAAGAAGGAAACGTAGTGGATCAAATTACCGGCATGGTTGCCAAATCAAAGCTTGAAGAAACCATCAATAAAATTCTGTAACAGCTTTATATCAAAATGAAACGTACCTTTATCGGCTGCCTCGTCGTGTTGTTTTTCCTGTCCGGCTGCTCCTGGTTTCAAACCAAGGAAGAGAAGCCCGCCCAGGAACTCGCCAGTGACGGCATGGAAGATTTTAAGAAAGGCAAGTATGACAAGGCAATCGAATCCTTCCAAAAAATTAAGGACTGGTATCCTTTCAGCAAATATGCGATTCTGGCTGAACTAAAAATTGCGGACGCTCATTTTAACTTAAAAGAATACGAAGAAGCTGTCTTTGCCTATGAAGAATTTGAAAACCTTCATCCGCGCAATGAAGCTATCCCCTATGTTATCTATCAAATCGGTCTCTGCTATTTCGTCCAAATTGACACCATCGATCGCGACCAGACATCGAGCCAGAAGGCGCTTGATACGTTTAACCGGCTGATCAAGCAGTTCCCGGAGGATGCCTATGCCGCCAGGGCCAGGGAACACACTAAAAAATGTATCAAAACCCTCGCCGGCCATGAATTTTATGTGGGGCTTTATTATTTTAAAGGCAAGCATTACAAAGCCGCCCAGAAAAGATTTGAAGCGGTTCTCAATAAATACCCCGATGTGGGGTTGCATTACAAGGCCCTGCAATATCTTGCCCGGGCGGAAGCGGCTTCTAAAAAACAGCCCGAACAATAACCCATAGTAAGCATTGCATCACCCGGGTCCGTGATTATCCAAATAGCAACAGCAGAAAAACCGTAAAAGCCGCGATATTAAAAAAGTTGTTTACATGCCTTGTATTCTGATGTAAAAGAGCTTTTTTATAATTTAGAGAAAAGTTTTCAGGGCGGATTGCCATCACGCTTTATGCGGGAAAACCGGTCTCGTGATGGCGATGGGACCCGCAACAGACTTTATCATTTAGGGAGAATTGAAATAATGTCTAAAATGTGTGAAATATGCGGAAAAAAACCAATGGTCGGGAGCCACGTGAGTCACGCCCATAATGTTACCAAACGACGCTTTAACCCGAACCTTCAACAGGTGCGGACACTTTATGAAGGCAAAGTAAAAAAAATGGTCGTCTGCACCAACTGTATTAAGTCCGGACATGTTGTCAAGGCCCCTTAGTCGTCGATTCTTTTTACATCATGAACGAACTTGACCTTTTTGATAACGGACAAGACCCGGTCTAAGTGGTTCGTATCTTCAACGGTTATCGTAAAAAAACTGTCCACATCTTTATTTTCGCGCGTTTCTGTGTTTGCCTTAATGATGTTGGCGCCGCTTTTGGTGATCGTCGCTGCCATGTCCGCCAGCAAACCAACCCGGTCGTAGGATCGCACGCGTATTTTAACCGGGTATAAAACCGTCGTATCCTGGCTCCATTCCACATCGATTTTTCTTTCCGGGTTCATCTTCAGCGCATTGACACACTGCATTCGGTGGACCGTTACACCGTATCCCTGGGTAATATAGCCGGTAATCCGGTCGCCCGGAACCGGCTGGCAACACTTTCCGAAACGGATAAGGATATCATCGACACCCTTAACGGTGACTCCCGACGGCTCTTTTTTCTTTCGAACGCGACCTATTAATTTGTCAAGAATGGATCCTTCGGGATCCCCCTCAGGTTCCTTCACAAATTTTCGAACGATCTGCAGCGGGGTGATTTTACCGTAACCGACGCTGGCAATTAAATCATCAATGGTTTTAAAGCCAAAATGCGAAATCACCTCCTTCATTTCATCCGATTTCAGCAGGTTGTTAAAATTAAGCCGATGTTTACGAAACGCCTTTTCACACATCTCCCGGCCCAGGGTAGTGCTGCGTTCCTGATCCTGGGTCTTGATCCATTGCCTGACCCTTGAACGGGCTTTGACCGTTTTGACAAAATTCAGCCAGTCCTTGCTGGGATGGTGATTTTTTGACGTGATAACCTCAATGATGTCCCCTGTTTTCAACTCATATCTCAAGGGTGCCATCAGGCCGTTGACCTTGGCGCCGGTACACTGATTCCCGACCTCCGTATGAATCAGGTAGGCAAAGTCTACCGGCGTCGCCCCCTTCGGCAATGATTTCACATCGCCACGGGGGGTAAACACATAGACTTCGTCCGGAAAAAGGTCCAGTCGAACATTTTCCATAAATTCTTCAGGATCCCGAAAATTCTCCTGATTTTCAACGAGGTTCTGAATCCAGGCAAACGTTTTCTGAACATTCTCGTCGAACCGGTTGCCCTCTTTATAACTCCAGTGCGCTGCAATGCCGGACTTGGCGACCTGGTCCATCTCATGGGTCCGGATTTGAATCTCCACCCGCTCGCCATAGGGCCCGATGACCGTCGTATGGAGGGACTGGTACATATTCTGCTTGGGACGGGCGATATAATCTTTAAATTTAATATCGATGGGCTTCCAGAGGGAATGAATCAAGCCCAATGCTTCATAGCACTGGGGAATCGAGTCCAGAATGATTCTAAAGGCGATAATGTCGTAAACGTCTTCAAAGGCCAGGCTCTGGGTGACCATCTTATTGTAAATACTGTAAAAATACTTGTACCGGCCCGTGACTTCGCAAGTCATGTTCGCCGCCTTCATTTTTTGGATAATATAGTTTCGCACGGTTTCAACATATTGTTCGCGCTCCTCCCGGTCCTTGCTGACAAGGTTTTTTATTCTCTCGTATTCCTCCGGTTTAAGATACATAAAGGCGCTGTCTTCCAACTCTTTCTTGATCCAGTAAATTCCCAGCCGGCCGGCGATGGGGGCATAGATATCACTTGTTTCCTGGGCGATTTCTATTTTTTTATGGCTGCTGTGATACTGCAGCGTCCGCATATTATGGAGCCGATCCGTCAGCTTTATCAAAATGACCCGGATATCATCGGCCATCGCCAGAATCATTTTCCGGATGCTTTCGGCCTGTCTTTCCTGGGAGGAATGAAAGGAGAGCTTGCTCAGCTTTGTTACCCCGGACACAATCCCGTATACCTCGGAGCCGAACATTTCTTTCAGTTGTTCCGGGGTCACATGCGTATCCTCGATAACGTCATGCAGCAGGCCGGCGGCGATACTGACCACATCCAGTTTCATTTCCGACAGAATGCCGGCCACTTCCAGGGGGTGCATCAGATAGGGTTCCCCGGAAAGCCGAACCTGGCCTTCATGAACCCTGGCCGAATAAATATAGGCGCGATCGATCATGCCCACATCGGCATCGGGATTGTAAGATAGAACCCTGTCAATAATATCGGTAATACGAATCATGGTTTTTCACTTCTATAAGCCATCTCAAAAATAGGATTTTGGCTCAAGGTCAAGACGGGGCCGAGTTTCAACCCGCAGACATACTCAGGTCGAGGACTTGAAACGAGACCCCAACGCAGGTATTGGGCCAAAAGGCATTTTTGAGATAGCTTCTAATATGCTTTTGCATACACCACCGGCCGGCCGTCGGAACGGCCGCAGCAGATACAGGGTCTGCTTCCGGCCGTATCGCTGTCAAATGGAATGCAGCGGATGGTGACGCTTAAGTCCTCTTTTATTTTTGCTTCACAGGCTTGGGCGCCGCACCAGCCTGATACTGCAAAGCCGCCGTGAATTTCCGGTTTTTCCGGATTTGCCGGGGTAAAAAACCCATAGAATTCTTTATGGGCGTCAATGTCGACGGTATTGGCTTGGCGAAAAGACAAGGCCCTTGCAAAAAGATTGTGCTGAATGTCATCTAAAATGTTACAGATTTCACCGATAAAAACTTCCCTTTTCAATGACACCTTGTCCTTGTGCGCCTTATCTCTCCTGCCGACATAGACGGAATTTCCGGCAATGTCCCTGGGGCCGATTTCAACGCGAACCGGGATGCCCTTTTTGATCCAGTCCCACCCCCTGGCGCCGCCGATATCCCGCGCATCCAGTTCCACCTCCAGCCGGCGGCCGGCATATGTTTGATCCCCCAGCTCCCTTTTCAGGGTTTCAACGTATTCCATGACAGCGGCCCGATCGGATTCCTTTCGGACTATCGGCAGCAGAACGATATGGGCCGAGGCTGTTTTGGGCGGCAGAATAATACCGTCATCATCGCCGTGGGTCATTATCAACCCGCCGATCAGCCGCGTAGAAGCGCCCCACGATGTTGTCCAGGCATAGGCTTCTTTTTCTTCCGCGCTCTGGAATTTTATCTGGGAGGCCTTGGCAAAATTCTGACCTAAAAAATGCGATGTGCCGGCCTGGAGCGCTTTTCGGTCCTGCATCATGGCTTCTATACACAACGTGTCCACTGCTCCGGGAAATCTTTCAGCGGGTGTTTTTCGTCCTTTAATCACCGGTATCGCCAAAAACTCTTCCGCCAGTTTTGCATACACCTCAAGCATCAGCTGCGTCCGCTCCAGCGCCTCCGCTTGGCTTGCATGGGCGGTATGACCTTCCTGCCAGAGAAATTCACTGGTCCGCAAAAATATCCGGGTCCGCATTTCCCAGCGGACCACGTTGGCCCACTGGTTGATCAGCAGCGGCAGGTCGCGATAACTGCTGACCCAGTTTGCAAAGGCATCGCCGATAATGGTTTCGGAAGTGGGCCTGACAACCAGCGGTTCCGTCAGCCGCCCTGCCGGCTTCAAACCGCCTTCCCCCTTCTCAAGCCGGTGATGGGTCACCACCGCACATTCTTTTGCAAAGCCTTCGACATGTTCGGCTTCCTTTTCCAGAAAGCTCAACGGTATGAAAAGCGGAAAATAGGCGTTCTTGACGCCGGTTTCCTTGAACATCCCATCCAGTAAGCGCACGATATTTTCCCATATGGCGTACCCCCAGGGTTTTATCACCATGCAGCCCCTTACCGGCGATCTTTCGGCCATGTCCGAAGCCTTGACCACCTGCTGGTACCATTCCGTATAATCCTCCGCCCGGGTTGGCGAAATGGCCGTTTTTTCCGGAGTTCCCATAAAATTCCTTTCCAATTGTTATGCCCGGATGAATCTATATTTATTGTTCTTCATCCTATTTATTATATCTTTCAACCTCTTCCAGTAAAACATCCACCAGGCGCTCCTGCGGCACTTTTTTCAGAACTTTCCCTTTTTTGAAAAGAATTCCAACACCGTCGCCGCCGGCAATGCCGATATCAGCCTCCTTTGCCTCGCCGGGTCCGTTGACCACACATCCCATGATGGCGATTTTGATGGGTACCGGGTTAGACAATAGCGCCTTTTCCACCTGCTCTACAATCTCAAACAGGCCGATGTTACAGCGGCCGCAGGTCGGGCAGGAAATAATATCAGGACCATGCTGTCGGATGCCGAGCGCTTTTAGGATCTCGAATCCCACCCGCACCTCTTCCACCGGGTCTCGGGTTAACGAAACCCGAATGGTATCCCCGATGCCCTCGGCCAAAAGCATGCCGATGCCGATGGATGATTTAACGATACCCGGATATAGCGCCCCTGCCTCAGTGACCCCCACATGAAGCGGAAGATCTGTTTTTTGGGACAACAGCCGGTAAGCCGCCACCGTTCGGTTTACATCCGACGCCTTTATGGAAACCTTGACCTTATGAAAGTCAAAAGACCTCAGCATTTCGATATGCCGCATCGCACTTTCAACCATGGCGGCAGCGCTGGCTTCCTTGTACTTTTTCAGGATATCTTTTTCAACCGACCCGGAATTCACCCCGATGCGAATCGGGATATCACACGCCCGGGCTGTGTCAACCACTGCTTTTACCTTTTTGGGACCACCGATATTACCCGGGTTCAGCCTTAATCCGTCGGCGCCGGCCCGGGCCGCTGCAATTGCCAGGCGATAATCGAAATGAATATCGGCGATCAGCGGAATAGATATCTCTTTTTTAATCGCAGCGATTGCTTCGGCCGCTTCCATGTCCGGCACAGCTACCCGGACGATGTCACACCCGGCCGCCGCCAGCCCCTTTATCTGCGAGACCGTTGCAACGACATCCTGGGTTAAGGTGTTTGTCATGGACTGGACGGAGATGGGCGCAGACCCGCCGATCTTCACGTTACCGACGGATATCCGGCGTGTTTTTCTTCGTTTGATGGGAAAAGACATCATCGGGGATTCCAACATTAACACATATGATCTGTAAGAAACGAACCTGGTGTTGAGCTTCTCTACGGCTACCCAAAATATGTATAGCAGACCGTTATTGCAAACATATTGTTTAGGTTCTTCTCCCAATGGGTTGGGAGAAAGGGGCCAAGGGTTTGTTTTCTAATGATTTTGACACGACTGCTTCCAGCCTCTCGGCTTCCCAGCATCCAAGCCTTATAGCCTGTTCTCTTTTCACTTGAATCCTGTCCCGCCTTGGCGGGATTGAACCCTCATAGGATCACCAGCTCTTTTGGTGGTGATCCAAATTTTATTTAGTGTATCAAACCCCTTAGCCTTGTTCAAGCAAAATGGACTGTGATATATGAATTGTTTTTCAAATAGAATTGATTTATATATACACTCAATCTGCTTTTTTCCATCCTCAACTTGTTTTTAAGGAGACAGCGGCATGTCACGTTCAACCAAGAAATCTTTTTCCGAAAAACACGGAACTGATCAAAAGCCCGAAGATTTTATTCAAAAAGAGGTTTTTAAGCGATTAAAAGATAACGCCATCGCCTGCGCTGTTGTATTTGAAATTGCAAAGCTGCTGAATGTATTGCCGGACCGGATCGGTCGAACCGCCGACCTGATGAATATCAAACTGGTAAAGTGTCAACTGGGCCTTTTTGGCTATCCCCCCAAAAACAAGATTGTAGAACCTGCGACTGATATGGATCCGGAATTGTCGGATGCGATCCGTAATGACCTCGTTGGCGACCGGTTGCCGTGCCGGAACGCCTGGGAGATAGCCGCCCGTTTTGGCGTTCCCAAGATGGCGGTCAGCGGCGTCTGTGAAGCCCTGGGGATAAAGATCAAACCGTGTCAACTGGGAGCGTTCTAGTTGAGTTTGCCGAAAGCCCAGCAAATTATTAGCTTCCCTCCGTCGCGCACGTCCCTTTCGTTCCGATTTTTCTTTTTAATCTACGTTTTATTTTTAGCCGGATGTGATGCACCCTCAAACCATGCAACCCTTGAGAGCATTCTGTCAAAAGGCGAAATCACGGTTATTACCCGCAACAACTCCCACTGCTATTATCTCTATCGGGATCAGGCCATGGGGTTTGAATATGATCTTGCCAAAGCCTTTGCGGATTTTCTGGGCGTTACGCTGGAAGTAAAAATTGCTGAAAAGTGGGAAGGGATGATTCCATCCTTGAAGAACGGAACCGGTGCATTTATCGCCGCCAGTTTTACGAAAACGCCCAGGCGCCAGCAACAGGTCGCTTTTTCCAGAGGTTATCTCACCATCCAGCAACATATCATCGTTCATCGTAAAAACCAGAACATAAAAAATATAGCGGATCTGGTAGGTAAAACCATTCATGTCAGGCGGGGAACTTCATATCAGGAACGCCTTGAGCAGCTCATCGCCGAGGGCTATGATCTGACCGTTGAACTGCACGATGATATTCCCACCGAAGAGCTCATCCAGCAGGTCGAAGAAGAAAAAATTGAAGTCACCATCGCCGACAGCAACATTGCCTTTCGCAACCGTCGATATTACCCTAAAATCATTGTTTCCGGCGCCATCAGCCCAGAGGAACACCTGGGTTGGGCGGTCCATCCGGGTTCAACCAGACTCCAAAAAAAAATAAATTCTTTTTTTAAGGAAATAAAGAAGAATGGAGCTTTTCAAAAAATTTACAACCGCTATTATGCCGATGTGGATGACTTTGACTTTGTCGACCTGCGGGCGTTTCATCGGCGCCTTAAATCCCGGCTTCCCAGATACCGTCCCACCATCAAGGAAGCAGCACAAATACACGGATTTGACTGGCGCATGATCGCAGCCCAGATGTATCAAGAATCCCACTTCGACCCCATGGCCAGAAGTCATTCCGGCGCTTACAGTCTGATGCAGCTCACACGCTCAACGGCCAAAAGTCTGGGGGTGGTAAACATATTGAACTCAAGGCAAAACATTCACGCCGGGGTGCAGCACTTACGGAATATGTATGACCTGTTTGATAAAATCGTCGGGTCCGACCGGCTGTTTATGGCCTTAGCCGCTTATAACATCGGCCAGGGGCACATCCAGGATGCGCGCAAACTGGCCCGGCAAATGAAACTTGATCCCGACAAGTGGGCCTCCCTGGCCAAAACATTGCCGCTTCTCAGCTACCGGAAATATTACCAGAAGGCTGAATACGGTTACTGCCGCGGCACGGAACCGATTGAATATGTCAGGCAGATCATGATTTACTATGATATTCTGCGGCACCAGGGGATTGAATACCGCACCGATCTCTCCCCTGTGATTAAGCAGGCCCATCCGGCCGCTTGAGCATCTTATAATCCCTTCAATCATAGCGGAAGGCAACGTGCGATTACTATCGCCGATAGAACCGGTTGCATAGGCTATACATATCACCGGTTTCTCGACCGACTGATATTTGAACCTTCTGGATGGATACCTCAGAAATCAAAAGGATGAAAAATCCGCTTGCCTCACGCTTAATCAGTCCATTATTTCATATCCAATAGAGCGATAACCTGATAATCGTCTTTCGTACATCCTTAAAAGCATCGGCACTTCAAGATCTGCATAATCAAAAATCAGCACCTCCTTTTTCATGTCGTTAATTCTGTGCAAGCGCCCGGCATATTGGGCAATGGTCCCTTTCCATGAAATTGGAAGTGTCAAAAACAATGGGATGGTGGCCGTCTTTACGGATCACTGTTGCTGAAAGGCCTGTAATAAATTTGGCCTTGCACTGACGGGAAACAATTTCAAAGCTCCGGGCAGAAATATGATGGCATTCATCCACAACAATATGCCCATAATCGGCTACAATGTCGTCAACAATGCCCTTTCTGCTAAGGCTTTGAATCATGGCCACATCAATGATGCCTGTCGGTTTTCGTTTGCCGCCGCCGAATTGACCGATCTGCTTGTCGTTGCCTTCGAGAAAAGTTTCAAGACGAGCCTGCCATTGATCCAGCAACTGTTTTCTATGAACAAGAATGAGTGTATTCACAGCCCGTTTGGAAATAAGATAAGCCGCAATGACGGTCTTTCCAAATGCAGTCGATGCAGATAAGACACCGGTGTCGTGTACCATCATAGCATCTGCTGATGATTGTTGGTCCGGGCGCAGCGTCCCGTTGAATTCAACATTTATAGGGGTGCCGTTAAAACGTTCATCGATGATATTTGTTTTAATGTTCAGCGATTTCAATAATACTTCGATATCTTCCAGACACCCCCTTGGCAGTCCGATGTGTTTTGGGAAGTCTTCACAGCAGTGAACAATCCTGGGCTTATCATACGTCGGAAACCGCATGGCCTGGGCCTTATAAAATTCCGGATTCTGGAACGCAGCCAATCGGATCAGGCGATTTTTCAACGCAGGCGGCAGGCCTTCCTTGCTGATGTAGACCTGGTTGCTTAGTACCAGGTCGATCTTTTCGGGCAATGGCCCCTTGATTGTAACATCGGGCCTTCTGCCGGATGGGCTGTATAGCCAGGGTGATATCTCATCTTCATCGGTACTGACGAAACGGACTCCCAACACTCCGCCCCGGAGAGCGGCTTTTTCAACGACGGACCGCACCAAATCAAAACTCATTTTTTGGACGGATGATAGAAATACCCACTGGTCGGTGAAACCTTCCGAATTTTCATCAATATAAATGCTGTTTCCTTTTTCTCGGACTTTCTTTTGAAGGGGGAGCGCAATGAGATTTCCAAAACCACCTTTCGGCATCGTATCCTGGCTGGGAAAAAAACGGTCATATGAATCAAAGCCCATTTCAGGCCTGTTTTCCATAGCCTGGGTCAACATGAAGGAACCTAAATGGCGGGCCAGCTTGGCAGGGACCGGTTCTGAAAAAAAGATCCAGACATGCCCGCCGTTTCCGGATCTGGACTTTTCCAGGTATGCCGGAATATGGAAGTTTTTACAGGTTTTTAAATAGGTTCCGGCATCTTCAAACCATGTTTCTTTGTCGAAATCGACCGCCAGAAACCAGCAGGTTTCATCAGTCAACATCGGGTAGACGCCGATGACAAACTCGCGCTGGTATCGATCATTTGGATCTTTCCCTGTCAGGTGGTTTCGAATAACCTCGGCGGTCAGGGATTCAAAATTCCGATTTTCGCACTCGCCGCATTTGATCTTGGGTTTTTTGCAGAGGGGTCGAATCCATTCATTGCGGCATACAGGCTGGTATCCGCTTTTTCCGGAACGCTTACTTTCAAATCGCCTGGGATAGACATCCTCCCGGCCGCGGAACAACGATCTGAAAAGTGTAATTTTTTCGGTTTCTGACAATGCGTCTTTCGACTTAATGGTTTTATACGGGACGATCGGATCTGCTATTCCAGAATCTGGATCTTGAAGGCTGCGGAGCTGTGAAATCTTATTTTTCAATTCCTCTCGTATTGAATCCAGAGCGGCCAGCTCCTGCTCCAATTTCATAATTTGTTCAGCAATGTTTTTTGGATTTTCCAAAATCGCTCCAATGACGCGTCGATTTCTTCATACAATTGTAACAAAGTTTCTATAATTATTTGAAATATAAATCAATCCCCCCAATTTTTTAAGACTTGCTGATTGGCGAGATATCCTTGAAAAAACCTATTGTTCGCCAACCCCATATTGTGTTTGCAATTATTGGGGAAATTGAATAAAAACAAATCGATTGTTAATCCATGACGATACCGTAGTTGCAAATTCATAAACTGTAAGAGGAATTGCATGGCCCTGAAGAAATCCGAACTCTACTCATCCCTCTGGTCCAGTTGCGACGAACTGCGCGGGGGCATGGACGCAAGCCAGTATAAAGACTACGTTCTGGTCATGCTGTTCATCAAATACGTCAGCGACAAGTATGCCGGGCAGACCTACGCGCCGATCAAAATTCCAAAAGGCGCAAGCTTCAAGGATATGGTTGCGCTCAAGGGCAAACCCGATATCGGCGACCAGATCAATAAAAAAATCATCGCCCCGCTGGCCGGCGCCAACAAGCTGTCCGACATGCCGGATTTCAATGACGCCACCAAGCTCGGCAGCGGTAAAGAGATGGTGGACCGGCTCACCAATCTCATCGCAATCTTTGAAAACAAGGCGCTTGACTTCTCGAAAAACCGTGCCGACGGGGATGACATTCTGGGCGACGCCTACGAATACCTGATGCGGCATTTTGCCACTGAAAGCGGCAAGAGCAAGGGCCAGTTTTACACCCCGGCGGAAGTGAGCCGCATTATGGCGCAGATTCTCGGCATTCGACAGGCAAAGACCACCAGTGCTACCACCGTCTATGACCCTACCTGTGGATCGGGTTCGCTGCTCTTGAAGGTCGGCGACGAGGCCGGCACTTCCACCCTCTACGGGCAGGAGAAGGACGCCGCTACCAGCGGCCTGGCCCGCATGAACATGATCCTGCATGATAACCCTACGGCGCTCATCGTGCAGGGCAACACCCTGGCCGATCCCAAGTTCAAAGACGACAACACGCTCAAGACTTTCGACTATGTGGTCGCCAATCCGCCTTTTTCCGACAAGCGCTGGAGTACGGGCCTTGATCCGCTCAACGACCCCTACGAGCGCTTCCAACCCTTCGGCACGCCGCCCGCCAGGCAGGGCGACTACGCCTACTTGCTGCACATCGTCCGCTCGCTTAAGAGCACCGGCAAGGGGGCCTGCATCCTACCGCACGGTGTCCTGTTCAGGGGCAACTCCGAGGCTCGCATCCGCCGCGCTCTGGTCCGCAAGGGATACATAAAGGGCATCATCGGTCTGCCTGCTAACCTTTTTTACGGCACCGGCATTCCCGCATGCATCATTATCGTCGATAAGCAGAATGCTCATGCCCGCAAGGCCATCTTCATGATCGACGCCAGCGCCGGCTTTATGAAGGACGGCCCTAAGAACCGGCTGCGCGCTCAGGACATCCACAAAATCGTGGACGTCTTTAACCGGCAGCTCGAACTTGCCAAATTTTCGCGGATGGTTCCCTTAACCGAGATCGAGAAGAATGAGTTCAATCTCAACCTTCCGCGCTACATAGACAGCCAAAAATCCGAAGATATCCAGGACATTGCAGGCCACCTGCTGGGCGGCATTCCAGTGGCCGATGTCGAAGCACTTAAACTGTATTGGGACATCTGCCCCAACCTGAAAATGACGCTCTTCAAGCCCGACCGTCCCGGCTACCTCGTTCTTGCCGCGGACAAAGTAGCCATCAGGTCCACGGTTTACGATCATCCGGAGTTCAAGGCCTTTATCGCCGGCATGGCCGCCCACTTTGCCGCCTGGCGAAAGCGAACTGTTGTCACGCTCAAGGGCTTGAAAGCAGGATGTAAACCCAAGGAAGTCATTGCCGCACTTGCCGAGGACCTGCTATCCCACTATGCCGGCAAACCACTGATCAATAACTACGACATTTATCAACACCTCATGGACTACTGGGCCGGAACCATGCAGGACGATGCTTATCTCATTGCCGCCGACGGATGGAAGGCCGAAACCACCCGCATTATCGAAAAGGACAAGAAAGGCAAGGAGAAGGACAAAGGCTGGACCTGCGACCTTGTGCCTAAGGCGCTTATCGTTTCCCGATACTTTGACAAAGAGCAGAAAACCATCGATCAACTTGCA
>JARGFK010000118.1 GCA_029211065.1 Desulfobacterales bacterium | reverse complement strand
CCCGAAGATCAAGTCCTGCGAACCCCGTCGGGCATGAGCGTGCAACAGTGCCGGAACCTGCTCAACAAGCTGGGCCGAAAACGCTGGCATGCCGATATCGAACCGGCCTACGAACACGCCAACGGCGTTTTCAAGTACGTCGGCCGCTATATCTGCCGGGGGCCGATTTCCGAGCGGCGCATTATCGGTTACGACGGCAAAGAAGTCACTTTCGCCTATGCCCATCGGGAAAAGCATGACAAAGCCACATTCAAATTGAAAGCGCAAGCTTTCATCGGCAGGTTGCTTCGTCACGTGCCGGAAAAAGGCACCCATGTGGTAAGGTCCTATGTAAACTATGTAAAAAAGGGACGTTCCTTGATATATTGACAAGTCGAAATATATTTGTAATAAGATAATAATGCCGCGCAGATCAAGAATAGATGCCCCCGGGGCCATACATCATATCGTTGTGAGAGGCATCGATAGAAAACCCATTTTTCAGGATGATGCCGATCGGGATCAGTTTTTAGAGCGTTTTGGAAATATCTTGACCGATGGCGCGGCATGGTGTTTCGCCTGGGCATTAATGCCCAATCATTTTCATTTGCTTTTAAAAACCGGCAATGTACCGATATCAACCCTCATGAGAAGGCTACTGACCGGTTACGCAATCTATTTCAATCATAAGCATCGTCGCGCAGGTCATCTATTTCAGAACCGATACAAATCAATTCTTTGTCAGGAAGACGCCTATCTCTTAGAACTGGTGAGATATATCCATTTAAATCCCCTCCGCGCCATGATTGCCTCCGATCTTGAGCTCCTGGACACGTATTCTTATAGTGGCCATGCTGTCATAATGGGAAATAAAAAGAACGATTGGCAGAGCGCAGATTATGTTCTTAAATTATTTCACGACAGGTTGTCATCTGCCCGCCGGCGTTACCGGGAATATCTTCAGAAAGGAATATCGATCGGGAAAAGGCCGGACCTTATTGGCGGATGTCTTGTCCGGAGCATAGGAGGATGGCTAGCTCTCAAAGATTTAAGAAAGATAAAAGCGTATATGAAAGGGGACGAGCGGATCTTGGGAGATAGCGAGTTTGTTGATTCTGTATTACAATCCTGTCGGGATGAGTATGACCAAAAATATTTATTAAAAGCCAAAGGATACGATTTTGACGCCGTTGTCGATCGCGTTGCGGCAGTATTAGAGACTGATCAAGCAGACGTGTTGTCTTCCGGCAGGCAACCTCACAGGGTTAAGGCAAGAAGCTTATTATGTTTTTGGGCATCAAGGGAACTTGGCATGAGCATGGTGGAGTTGTCAAAGCGCTTAAAGATATCTCAACCGACAGCAAGCCAATCTGCAAACCGCGGTGAAAAAATTGCAAGGGAAAACAAATTGAAATTATTGTAATATGCGTTATCAATATATCAAGGAGCGTCCCCAATTATTCTTAAAACCGACCCATTAAGTGAATCGACCCACAAGGCCGCACCAGTCCGTTTGCCGCCATTTTCATCCCGCCCCCACCGACCCTTTTCTTTTGACAAGCGCGCTCGTTTTCCTTATAAGCACTACAAAATTGGGATCACCTCCATAAAAGATGGTGATCATGTGAGGAGAATACAACTGCATGGATTTATCGCTTCAGCAAAAAGAAGCTGTGGAACATACCGGATCGCCGGCGCTGGTGGTGGCCGGGGCCGGCTCGGGCAAAACGCGGACCCTGACCGCCAAGGTGTCTTATCTCGTATCCAAGGGCTATGATCCGGCGCGCATACTGGCCATCACCTTTACCAACAAGGCTGCCGACGAAATGAAAGAACGGCTGGTGAAGCTGACCGGCATGCCGATGGAAAGCTTTCCGTGGGTTCGCACCTATCATTCGGCCTGCTTTAAAATTCTAAAGCAGCATTGTACGGAACTGGGGTACCGGCAGCCGATACAGATATTTGCAGCGTACCAGCAGCAGAAGGTCCTTAAGGATGTCCTGACTGAAAAGCTGAATATCGACAAAAAGTTTGTTCCCGCTGTTTTAAGCCGGATTTCCCGCGCCAAAAATTCCGGACGCCCCGAAGCCTATTTGGATAAAAGACCTTTCGTGGCCCACATCCGGGTTGCTGAAGCGTTTAAGCTCTACAGTCAGGAGCTGAAAAACAGCAATGCGGTGGACTTTGACGATATTCTGCTGCTGACCCGCGATCTGCTGCGGGACCATAAGCGGATTCGAGACCGCTACCAGAAACTGTTTGAATACATCCTGGTGGACGAGTATCAGGATACCAACAATTTGCAGGAAGATTTGACGGGGCTGTTCCTTCGCAACGGCAACCTGTTTTGCGTCGGAGACGACTGGCAGGCCATTTATTCTTTTCGGGGAAGCAATGTCGACCATTTCTTGTCTTTCCGCAGCAAGTATAAAGATGCCAGAGTCTTTCGGCTGGAACAGAACTATCGCAGTGCCGATGAAATCGTACAGGTTGCCAATGAACTGATCGGGTACAACGACAGCCGCATGGAAAAAAAATGCTTTTCTGAAAAGCAGGGAGGACGGGTCGAACTGTACGAGTTTGACAATGAAAAAGAAGAGGCCGTCTGGACGTCACAGAGCATCCGGTCCTTAAGGGATTGGGGCATTGCATATGACAAAATGGCGGTCCTGTACCGGACCAAGTTTTGTTCGCTTTCATTTGAGCAGATTTTCCGGGCCCAGGGGATCCCCTACCGGATGCTGGGGGGCAAGGGGTTTTTCGAGCGCAAGGAAGTTCTGGATATCAATTGCTATATCACGGCAGCGGCCTTTGAAAAAGACGACGCGGCCTTTGAGCGCATCTTGAATATACCCCGGCGCGGGATCGGCCCCGGCACGATTCAGAAGATCGCCCGGCTCAAGACTGACGGGTTGAGCCTGCAGGGAGCGGCCCGGCGGGCATTGGCGGATGAACTGCTGCCCGCCAAGATCACTGCGGCGCTTTCGCCGGTTTTGGGGCTGCTGGATGATGTCCGGGAGATGCGGCCGGACCTGGCGGTATCGGAGATACTCAAACGGGTGGACTATCTTGCGTATCTGAAAGCGTATTCACGGGCCAACGCCATGGACTATACCTCCCGGGAGGAAAATATCGACCAGCTGATCTATTCCGCGTCCCAGAAAGACAGTCTTATCGACTACCTGGAAGAAGCGGCCCTGATTAAAGAAGACAAGTCGGAGGATGAAGCGGATACGGGTTACGGCGTTAACCTGGCAACCGTACATGCGGCCAAGGGGTTGGAATTTCAGGCGGTATTCGTTGTGGGCTGCGAAGAAAATCTTTTCCCCCACTGGAAATCACTGGAGTCCGAAACCGGACTGGAAGAGGAGCGCCGGCTGATGTATGTGGCCGTAACACGGAGCGCGCAGCATTTGTTTTTAAGCTGCGCCGGTTTTCGTAAAGGCCAATTCAACCGCAAAAGCCGGTTCCTGGATGAAATAGAGGAAGCGCTGGAACACACATAACCCTTCGGAACAGCGATATCACAAGGAGTCGCGATGTTGAATGTATACGCAGCAAGCTGGTGTCGGCATTGTCAGAAAACAGTCGATTTTTTAAAAGAAAATAAAATTCCTTTTAACTATATCGATATTGAAACGCAGCCGGACGATGTGGTTGCCAAGGTTGTTGAGGTCAACGGCGGATTCGACTGGGTCGTACCGACATTTGAATTTAACGGAGAATGGCGAAAGGGCAAGATGTTTGATCCCCGGGAGCTGACAAAGGATCTGGTGGAAATGGGTGTCATTCAAAAATGACTCGAATGGTGCGCGGCTGAAGGCGGGGAGTTTCAGCCGGCCGAAAAAACCCCTTATATTGGTTATACCCCCGGTTTTTTACCAGCCGTTGATGCGATCCCACACAACGTCAATTTCCGTTTTCGCATCGACAACGTAGTAGCGGTCATACATCGCACCCGTGGCACAGGCATGGTTCGGCAGGATACGGACCATGGCGCCGATGGGCAGCCGCCCGCAATCCAAAGGCTTGCCAGCGCGTGCGGTGATAATGCCATGCTCCTGATTGGCGGCGGATACGATCAGATCCCCAATGGGCGCTCCATCCAGGCCGCACACCAGGCCATAGCCCTGATCCGTTTTTTGAGAAGCGGTACCCCGGTCGCGCGACAGCGCCATCCAGCCCGCATCAATGATGACCCACCCTTTGCTTTTCTGATGGCCGATGACCGAAGCCAGGACCGAAACGGCAATGTCACCGACGTCACAGACGCCCAACCCGGCCATTACCAGGTCATAAAATAAAAAAACGCCTGCACGCACCTCGCTAACACCACGGAGGTCTTCGGCGAAATTGGCGGTGGGTGTTGACCCGACACTCACGGTGGGGCAGGGGAGTCCGTTTTTTCGCAATATTTCCGCACAGGTTACGGCCGTATCACGCTCCACGGCAGCCATGGCGCGGATGCTGTCGACAGATTCGCACCCGTAGGATCCACCTGCATGGGTAAGGACGCCCTGGAGCGTCAGGCTGTCTGCATTTTTCAGCAGCCGGCCGATATCCACCAGCAGGGGATCGGCGGGGGTCAGGCCCGAGCGGTGCCCGTCACAGTCTATTTCAAGCAGGACCGGAATTTTGACGCCGTGCTGCCGCGCTTTTTGGGCGGCAGTCTTGGCCTGCGCGATGGAGTCGAGGATAATGGTGATGCCGGCGCCCCTTTGGATCAAACCGGCGACATGATCCAGTTTGACGGGGGCAATACCCACTGCATACAGAATATCCCGGATGCCGTTTTCAAAATAGTATTCGGCCTCCTTGAGGGTCGATACGGTAATGCCGCCGGACTGGCCTGCCAGGGCCATGCGGAGCACCTCAATGTTTTTTGCGGTTTTTCCGTGGGGTCTCAGGTTTACGTTGAGATGCGCCAGGCGCCGGTGCAGGGAGCGGATGTTTTTTGCGGTTTTTCCCCGGTCTAAAACCAGGCAGGGCGTTTCCAGTCCGGTAAGATCCATGGCGTTTTTATCCCGTTGAAGTCCCGGCGGTGTTGTTTGGGCGCTGTTACTTCATGGCCTCAATGGTGATGCCATGCGCCTGCAGAAACTGTCTGGTTTTACTGCATACCGGAGCGGACGTATGGACATCCACCCGGGCCTCTGGAACAGCCGATTGGATTATAGCCGCCTTGGCCAGGATGTTCCGCCCGTCTTTCATAATAATTCTGCTTTTGCGCTGAATGATGAGGACATATGTTTCCTTGCCGGTTTTTTCTATCCTTGTACCGGAGTGCAGGCCAAATGTTGCGGGGTCAACGGATTTGTTCATAAGCACTCATCTTGCGGTGAAAGCAAAACGCTTTTTTGGGGACGAGATCACTCGATAATTTCCAAAACAATTCTTTTCTTTGCCTTGCCGGAAGCAGCGTTTAAGATCGCTCTCATCGCCTGGGCTGTCCGGCCTTGTTTGCCGATAATTTTACCGATATCCTCTTTGGCCACTTTTAATTCCAGTACAGAGGTATAGCTCCCCACTACCTCTTCAACGTTTACCTGTTCCGGGTTGTCAACTATTGACTGGGCAATGTATTTAATCAGATCTTTCATAGCTTCATCTCCCTTGCTGGCTGTTAAGGAACGGGGAAAAATACGTCGATGATTTCGCAGCCCTATATCTACCGGACAGCTTGTGATGCCGAACTTGACTCGTGGATCCCTTGAAGCCCTGCCTGCGGCAGGCAGGCCCATGCGACCACCTGCCCTTTTGGGGGTGATCCCATGCTATGATTTTTCTACTCTTTGGCCGTCAATTGGTCAAACGTTTCTACTGCGATTGCCGGAAAGGTATTAAACGATATGCCGGTCAATCGAGCGATATTCACGGACGCTTTCATTGCCGCTTCAACGCTCGGCAAGTTGACGCAAAACAGCAGATCGTATTGTCCGAGCAAAGCGTGCATCGCGCTGACTTCGCCTTTCATCTTTTTGATTTCTTTTACGACAAGCTCGGTTCTCGCTGCGCTCATCGCCTTGATTGCCTCGGATGTGTAATTGCCGAACATAAAAAAAGTTGCCATGGTAAACCTCCTTTTGATGAAAGGGATTTATTGCCGCCTTATGGGGTTGTCAAAATTACGGTTTGCCGGACCGCCGGATAGTTCCGTTTCGGTCAGTGAAAACCCAAAAATTAGAACCATATGAAATGAAAGCAGAGAATGCCATACAGGAAACATTAAGTTTGAGTACGTTTGAATTGAACTGTCAATTCAAGATATAAAAAATATGGTTGGACGTCAATAAGATATTATTTGAAAATTTCAGGTCATAATTTGTCTGGAATGACGAACACGCGCTGCTATAGCGGTTGCAGAAAAAACGTTCCGTTATCCCAACGTTTTTTTCTACAACCGCTTATACCGCAATTTATTGTTTCGGAACTTTATTATGGAAAGCGGTATATCCTCCCGACAGGTTCTTTGCTGTTTCCATAATTTCGCGGGGAGAGTCTGCAATGAAATCGGCGCCGGCTTCAATCAGTTCAATTTTCGCGCCATAGCCGTACGTGACCCCCAGGCTGCAGACGCCGGTTTTTTTCGCGCCGAGGATGTCGAAGCTGCGGTCTCCCACCATCAACGTGCGTTTTGCCGCAATTCTTTCGTTCCGGAGTATATGGGAAATCAGGGCGCCCTTATCGGTCAAATCACCGTCCAGTCCATATACCTGTTTAAAAAATGGCAATAGACTAAAATGCGCTATAATATCAAGTGCAAAGACAACCGGTTTTGATGTGGCCACAAACAGGCGAAAGCCTTGGGCGCTCAGGTCGTCTAATGCCTCTATGATTCCCGGGTAGATTTCATTTTCAAACTTGCCGACGGCGCTGAACCGTTCCCGATAAAGGGATACGGCTGTTTCTGCCTGATCGGCATCCGGGGAGAGCAGTTTCCTGAAGCTCTCCTGCAGCGGCGGGCCGATGCACCATAGCAGATCACCGGCTGCCGGGACCGGCCGGTGGAGTTTTTCCAGAGCGTATTGAATGGATCGGGTAATGCCAACCTTGGGGTCGGTCAGCGTTCCATCGAGATCAAAGAGGATATTCTCAATTTTCATCTTATTCCGCTGCGATTTTCTCTACATCCTTTATAATATGGAGGGGGGCGCCGTCGATGGTTTCGATGATGAGTTCAAGCAGCGTTCCTTTTTGAATCAGCGTGAATTTTCGGGCCCTGTTCTGGTACTGTCTCACGGCTTTCAGATACATTTCCAGCACGGCCGCGCCGTACCGGTAATGTTCGCCGGAAAACGCAAGGGCTCCCGGGGGGGCGGTCGCACCTGCCGGAGCCCCTGCGGCTTTTCCCAGCATGGCTGACTTGAATGCCGAAAAATCCTCAAACCGGTCTTCCGGGTTTTTTTCAAGCGCTTTCAGAATCGCCCGGCTGATCTCTGCGGGCATGTCGACGAACGCCTCCGGTGGTGCGGGGACCGTTCTTAAGTGGGCGGTGATCATCTCCACCGGCGTAGACGCCTTGTACGGATGCCTGCCGGCAAACATTTCATAGAAAAAAATCCCCAACGAGTAAATGTCGGACTGGTGCGTCACATCCTTTTTGATATCAAACCGTTCCGGAGCCGTATAGGCGGGGGAAATCATGGTTGCGGACGTATGCTGGGTTTCAGCAGACGACAGTTTGGCGATACCGAAATCCATGACCCGGACGTTGCCGTTTTCATCTATTGTGATGTTTTCCGGTTTGATGTCTCTATGCAGCACGGACTGCTGGTGCGCGTAATGGAAAGCGTCAAGGGTCTGTTCGGCTATCCGGCACGCCGTTTCATAGGGAAGCGGCCCCCCCCGTTCCTTGAGCAGCTTCTTCATATCGGCCCCCTGGACAAAATCCATTACGATGGCGAAATTCTGGTTGTAGGGAAAAAAATCAATAAACCGGCAGATGTTCGGATGGTCCAGCCGGGAAAGGATAATGGCCTCATGGAAAAATTTTCTCACGGCTCTTTCATTTTGAAGCGCGTCCGGATTCAGCAGTTTGACGGCTACCGCTTTGCCTTTGGAATCCGTAGCTTTCCAGACCGAACCAAAGCCGCCTTTTCCCAGCAGTTTGATGACGTCGTAATTGCCGATCTTGGTTGGCTCCCCGTTCTCAGGGGCGGGTTTGGGGACTTTGGTTATTTCGCTGTAAACTTTAGATGGCTTGCTTTCAATATCGATCGTTCCGGTATAGGCGCCGGCGGGTCGCGCAGGGGGTGCGGCGGCTTTCGCGTGTGCGTCGATTGACAGGGGGTTGGTTTCGATGTCGATGGTTCTTTCGTAAATGCGGGTGGGTTTTTCCGGAACGGTTTTCTCAAGCTGAAAAACAAAAGAGAACTTATCGAAATAAATGACATCGCCATCCGTGAGTTTATAAGGTACGTTGGGATCGATGCTTTTTCCGTTAATCCGGGTTCCGTTGGTGCTCTTTAAGTCCATGAGAAAGTATCCATCCTGTTTTTGTTCAATGGCGGCGTGTTTTCCAGAAACGGTCTTTTCTTTAATCACGAAATCATTGATCAGCGCACGGCCTATTTTTATGGTTGGCCGGTTGAGGAAAAAAGAGGGCGAGCCGGTTACCTTGGATACATCAATGAGTTTGGCTTTTACGATGTTGTCTTGAACGGACATTTCTCGTCCTCCTCATAGTATCCATGAAGGGTTTTGGAAAAGTTGATAATAGAATCGCTTTGGTACAAGATATGTCGAAGAAAATGCATCCGGAATCATTTTTGTTGGCCCCGGAAACACGACCCGTTTTAAGAAACCTCAATTTCTTGAGAAGGCAGCCAGAGGAAAACCTCGGCGCCTTCCGCAAGATTTCCCATGAATGGCGCCAGAATTTCCAGGGTGGAGTTGTCGTGGAAATGATCAGGTTTCGTATCCGGGTGCGGATAGTAGATAAGGCCCTCAACCGTATCCCGGTCCACAAGGAGACGGCATTGCGAAAATGAAAAAGTTTCAGATAGACCCTCATGCCACTCCAGGTCGTCGAACCGCCAGCGGGGATTTTGTATTTTAAAGGTGAGGGGGGCAATGGAGACATTCAGCGTTCCGGGGTAGTAGCACCGGATATCAAAACCCCGTTGGAGGAAGTGAGGCGTTTGCAGGAGGATACTTCCCTGGGGGTAGGGCGAATTCAGTGCCTGACCTGACGCAATTCCATAACCCTTTTTGAGCTTGCCGTTGACCGGCGTCCATCCGCTTATGTCTTGTGGACTGGCAGACATACGCTTTCCCGTTAATAAAGACGATATAATCAGTTTCAATGTCATGTTCTTGATGCAACTGCAGGGTCAATTTAACAGACTGAAATTGAAATGTAAAAAATGTAATTGTAAAAACGCGCGGGTCTACCTTTACGAGCTTTCCAGGCATTCGGACACAAAACAAGCGATGGCCAGCTGAAGCGTGTGATAATCCATTTTAAGGTCATTCCAGCCTAAATAATGCATGCGTTCATTTACATATAAAAGGTTTACATGGGGATTGAGAAAGTCAAAATTTGCCAGATCTCTCAGAAGTCCGGGTATTTTGCCTTTATCCACCCCCTTTTTTTCCAGGCGTTTCGTTAAAATATGCTTAATATGGGAAACAATGATTTTCATAAGGACACGTTTTACAGGTTTTTAATTGGGCGCCATAAAGAGATGTATGTCTGGAGCCATTATTACAAAAAAATATTATCGCTGCCTGAACCGGAGGGTCCTTCATCCGCCATTCAGATGAATCCTGCCGGTCGATTGCAACTTGTTATTGTAAAAAAAAGGTAGACCAGTGTCTTCAACAGGACCCGCTTTCGCCTGCCTTTGGTTTTCCTTCTATCCTTGCCGCTGCGTCGATCCGGCGCCAGTATCGTGGCGTTATGTTGTCTTCTGTCTTTACCGCCTCGTCTTTCCTTTTCACCCTTTAATGCCATTAATGACCTCCTCGAAATTTTTTAAACCGACACTGCCGAAATATCAATCACAAATTGCCCGGTTCATCGGTGTTTCGGTTGTCTATAAAGAGATGCGGGGTGTTTGTTAATAGTTAGAAATGCACATTTAGTGCCAATATCAGAGTCGCCATCAAAAAAGTAGTCAACTGGGCCGGGTTATAATTTTATGGATAGATAACTAATTTATATCATATCAAAAAAATAATATAGAAGCAGTTAAATAAAAGGTGTTTGACGGCAGCCGGAGATAGAGAAGAAAGGTGATATAGCAGCAAAAAAACAAAAAGATGGCAACATATTATGTGGTTCATTCTTTCAAAATATGTAGATCGATCACCAGGGAATAGGCTAAGGTTTTGTAAAATAAGGGTATTCGCCCAATTGGTCCACCCACTGCAGTGGCCTGCTACAGAGGACGGGTTGGGAGAAGGGGGACAAGATTTGAGGGTACAGATTCACCATCTCTTTCGGGGGTAATTCAATATTATTGGCAGCCGTGCGCTTTAGGGACCCTTCGTGTTAAAGGGGTTGGACAAAGGGGACATTTGGGTCGGGCAGCGGTGTATTAAAGGCCAGGTGAACCGTCGGCTCGCTGCCGTTATTCCAGTTGCGATGCGGCACGCCGGCAGGGAAGATGATGAGTGAACCGGGGCTGCAGCCGTACTGCTTGCCATCGATCTCAATGCGCATTGTGCCCCGCAGGACATAAAAAATCTGATCGACGGCGTGGGTGTGCAGGCCGCCCGGTGAACCGCCGCCGGCGGGGGTCGTGATGCAATTGACGGTGCAGTTCTTGGCGCCCGACGTGTGATCGTACAGTCTCTGGATCAATTGCTTATCGGCACCGCTCTTGTCGATGGCCGCGAAATCAACTTTGCGAACGTATTCCATTGGGGTCTTCCTTTAGAGATAAGATGTCGTTTTTTTGATGGTCTGGGTATAAGAGAGAGGCGCTATTGAGTCAAGAAAAAACAGAGGTTGACAAATAACAGGGAAAAATCCTTATGGTTTACAGCGTGCGGCCCGCCGCTGTCCGTTTTGGATCGGGTTTGAAACCTTGGGGTTCCCTTTTGAGTTGTGCTTGACGTCCGTCTGTATTTATCATAGGGGTACCCAACTTATTTTTGTTTATAGTCCAATGTCGTATCCTGAATAAAAGGAAGTTTATTTTGCGCAAGCCTTTTTACGGCTGGGTCATCGTTGCCGTCTCATTTTTGATCGGCGTCACGGAGGTCGGCGTTTTTCAGAATATTTTGTCGATGTTCATGAAGCCGATGGCCCAGGATTTCGGCTGGAGCCGGGCCGCATTCACTGGAGCGATTGCCGTCGGTTCCATTTGCGGCGGGCTGGTATCGCCGTTTGTCGGGCCGATCCTGGACCGGTACGGGCCGCGGATGGTGGCGTTCTGGGGGATCGTTTTTTTCAGCATGGGACTGTTCGCCTTGATGTATATCAGGCAGATCTGGCAGCTGTACCTGTTTTTCGGTATAGGCCGAATGATCGCCGTGGGCGTGCTGAGCCTGGTGGTGACCGTTTCGGTGTCCAACTGGTTTGTCCGCAAGCGGGGCCGGGCCCTGGGAATCACCTGGATCGGCGAACGGGTCGGCAGCGCTCTGCTGCCCTTGATGATTCAATTTCTGATTCTGGCTTATGGATGGCGGATGGCCTGGGGCGCCCTGGGCGTGGTGGTATTTCTGATGTCCGGCATCCCCGCCCTGGTCTTTCTGCGGCGAAGACCAGAAGATATGGGATTGTTACCGGACGGGGCTTCGCCGGCTATCCCCCAAAAAAGGACGGAAGGTCCGTTAAACGCAGAAGAAGAAAGGAACGGCCCGGGGGTTGAGGAAGCGGAACCGGTCTGGACCCGGGCACAGGCGACCCAGACTAGAACATTCTGGATATTGACCCTTATAACCTGTCTGATTCCGTTCCTGCAGGCGGGTATCAATTTTCATATTTATCCTTTTATGACGGACCAGGGACTCAGTCAGAAAACCGCCGTCTGGGTCCTCAGCACCATTGCCGTTTTCGGCGCCATGGGGTCGGTTCTCTGGGGCATGCTGGCCGATAAGGTTCGCATTCAGGCGCTTCTGGCGATAAATGTTTTCGGAAACGGGTTGGTATTTCTGCTGTTTTTTTGGGTGGTGGCGTTTAAACTGGCCGATGGCGCCGGCACGGGGTTCGTCTTTGTTTTGGCGGCGCTGCACGGGATCCTGCACGGCGGCCGCAACACGGTCGTTTCCCTCATATGGGCGGTATTTTTCGGCCGCACGGCCCTCGGCAGCATTTACGGATTCTCCATACCGTTTAAGGCCGCCGCCAACGCCTGCGGGCCTATTTTTGCCGCAATCTGCTTTGATCTTTTCGGCAGCTACGCGATCCCCTTTTACCTCTTTGTGGCGCTGTTTTTTATTACAGGGATGATCTGCCTCCGAATAAAGCCCCCTGTAAAGCCCGGGAAAGACGCCATGAAATAAACCGGGTTATTTTCTGTGGAAGCCGCAAACCTTGTGAGCAGCCACATCGCGTGCACTACCCGCCCCTGTTTCAGCCCTTATCAGCGCTTGATTCCAACCCCGTTGCACACGACATGACAGTTGGATTTTTCCGGGAAGGGCACTGCCCGGATATTGATCAGATTGTCGCACGCCAGGCAAGTGCTTTTGGAAAGTGGACACGTGTAAGGTTTCAACACAGAAACACTGTGATACATTTTACTCTTGCTGCAAAACAGGCCTTCGGGGGAAAATAGATTATATGTCAACTGCATCAGGTTTATGAAATGTCCGCAAAACCGGCTGGACCTGTCCTTTTCACTATAATCGATGCAGTTCCGGTTGATGGGGCAATTTTCGGAAAATAATCGGCCGATTATAATTTCAGAATCACTTAAATTGGGCTTAAAAGCAGAACTGTCATCATTTGTGATGATGTATTGCTTGCCGTCCTTATCGTTTTTAAATAGGATTTGTTTATATTTCATAGGGCCAGGGGAATTATCCGTCCGCATTTAAATGTCATAACCCGCTGCCTGTATCAGCCGGGTGCTCATTGTGAAAGCACTCGGAAAACAATTGTAACCCTGATCTTCCAACCCTTTAAATTCGGTCTTAACTTGCAAGAGATGGCGCCTTCCCCCTTTCCGGGGGACATGGCCGCAGCCTAAGTCCTTCGATTCATAAATACGATAACGTATTTATTTACTCAGGACTAAGTGCTGAGTGAACATACCCAATGATTCTCGTTCTAAAAAAACGTCACTGTATTTGCGAATCGATGCACTAAGTATCAGCGGTCATTTTCTTCTAAAAGAAATCTTCCGTAACGTCCAGGTTCTGTGCCGCCTGAAAAATCATAAGCAGCCTTATCACTGAAAATAGATAATATCCTCAATAGTTATTTTGCCCTTTGACAATCCCAACCGCATTGACGGGGTCTGCTTGTTCTTGCCAACTTCCACGAAATTATAAAAGACACGGAAGATATCCAGCAGTTTGCCAACTATAACCGGTTTGTAAGGACCGTAGCCGAACCAGCGGCGGCCTAAACTCGCCGAACTGCTGATGGGTCTCTCTAATAGCGATAATCTCCTGCGAACCTGCATGAAGAAGCGGTCAATGGCATGGAGGCTTGCCTTGCTGTAGAGCCAGGCAAGATGGTCCTCGTCATAC
>JARGFK010000117.1 GCA_029211065.1 Desulfobacterales bacterium | reverse complement strand
GCCGTATTTTTGGCTGCGGCCCTTGAGTAAATCAGCCTGGATCAGGTTGCATATTTTTTTCATGACGTTTGGGCGTTTAACGTAAAGATACTGCAACGCCGTTAAAATGGGAACGATTTCATGACGACAGTAGATATCGAATTCTATCTCAGAAATACCAATGGCGCCTAAACTCATTTGGGGAATAAAAGTGCTTCTCAAGGTTAAATCCTCCGAAGATTTTGCCAAAAATGCTGCGACAATCGAAAAACGGGTGTAACCTACTGAATTTATATGAATGACCATAGCACAAATAAAAAATCTTCGAAAGAAGTAATTGGCAGTAAAATGAAATTAAATCATAAGCTTAAATTACATTCGGACGGACACTAATTAAATTTTCAAATACCCCATCCGATTGCAGTGGGGCGGTTAATTCGGACTATCAATTAGTGTAGGATGAATAACATAAAACCCGGCCGGACGAATGCTCCGGCCGGGTTTTATGTTTTGATGGTCAATCAAGGTGTATAGTTTTATCGCAGGTCTTCATCAGCTCGTCGGTCAGGTGTTTTTCCCGGCGGGTAAGGGTCGAGTCCACAAATGTGCCGCCATAGTAAACGTTGATGATCTGGGTGGATGCGGCCTTGAGTGTCATCAGGAAGGTATTCAGGTCGCCGGCCTGGAGGTACAGGCTGGCATCGTTGACAAAGAGGATGTCTTTTGGCTGCTGTTGAAACAAATCAAACAGCGCTTCAATGGCCCGGGCATTTTGAACGGCCAACCGAAGGGTATGCGCCTTATCGGCGCCTGTCAGACGCGGTGCGGCTATGGTAGTCGTCAGATAAAGCAGGGGCGCATCAGCCGGGGGCGTCATTTTCCCGCCGATACCCTGGACCGGGTCAGGCGCCATGTCGATGACGGCGATCCTGTCCGCGTAGCCGGCCTGGATAAACCCCGCCAGGATTTTCAGCGTTCGGGCTGTTTTGCCGGATTTGACGTCTCCGGTAATCAGCGTGCGCTTATTTAAATACTGATGGATTATTTTCAATTTATCCTTTTTTGCAAAACTTTCTATCTTGGAAAAAATCCCCCTCACCCCCTTTAGTAAAGGGGGAATCCATTCTCCTCCCTTTCAGAAAGGGAGGATGGGAGGGATTTTAAAATGTTAGCATAATTATGAAATTTTGTACTAAGCCCCTCAAACAGTTTCATACCCTTTACAGGAACAATCCGACCGCTGACCGTATGAACGTCCTTTGTTTGTAGTTCATTATCCCTGCTGCCAGATGAGGCAGGCGGTGAGCAGCAGCAGCGACACCGCGATGGTCAGCCAGTCTGCCGAACCCATGCGATAGTCCTTGTAAAAGGTCCGGCCGGGGCGGCCGAATCCACGGGTCTCCATGGCGGCCGCCAGTTCCTCCGCCAGCTGGAAGGCCTGGATCAAGAGCGGCCCCAGGAAAGCGGGATAATGCCGCAGGGCGGACCAACCCGGTTCCAGGGGAATTCCCCTGGAGCGTTGGGCGTCTAAGACGTTTTTGGCCTTGCGACCGATCATCGGCACAAACTGCAGAGAGGTGCTGAAAACAAATGCAACCGGATAAGGCAGGCCGATTTTTACCAGCGAATTTCCCATGTCTTCCGGGGTGGTGGTGCTGAAAAAAACAAAAAAGATTGAAATAAGAGTCAGGAGCGCCAGGGCAGCCATCAGGCCGGTTTTCAGATCCGCCGTCCACCACGTCACCGCACCGAAAAACACAGCCATGGGCAGGGACAGCCGCAGCCAGCGCAAGTAAGCCCCACCTTTCCCGATGATAATCACAAAAGCGACAAGCGCCCCCCATTCCGGCAAGAGCCAGGAAATTTTCCTTGAGGCCACCACCAGGATGGTGAAAAAAAATGCTATAATCAGCTTGGTGCGAGGGTCCAGTAAATTTTTCATGTCTTAAATTCGGTTCCCATCCCAATTGGTCGGGAAAAAGGGTTCGAGGATTCAGGGATTCAAGTGTTTATCTCTCATAAAGCCTAAACCGGTCCGTGGGCTCCAGATGGGCCCGCCCCATGGCGACAGGATCCCGCATGACCTGGTCGGGCTGGCCTGAGGCAACAATTTCACCTTCTGCCAGCAGCAGCCAGCGCTGGGCGTATTGTTCGGCAAAGGTAAAATCCTGGGTGATGAGCAAAACGGCCTGGCCGCGCTGCTGGAGATCTGCCAGCAGCAGTCCCAGGGCGCGCCGAAAAAACATATCCTGACCGGCGGTGGGTTCATCCAGCGCCAGGATGGCGGGACGCGCCGCCAGGGCGGCTGCAAATGCCACCCGTTTTTTTTCACCTTCGCTCAACCGATAGGGCGCGCGGCTCAGCAGGGGTTCCAGTTTAAACAAGCTTACCAACTCATTGATCCATGACTCATCATAGCAATGCAGGGCATTTGCCCCCACAACGATTTCATCCCAAACCGTCAATTTAAAAAACTGACTGCCGGGGTTCTGAAAGGCCACGCCTACGTAACGGGCCAGCTGTGAGACCTTCAGCCCGTGGGTGGATTTGTTCATGACGATAATGTCACCCCGGGTCGGCCGGTTCAGCCCATTGAGATGCTTGAGCAGGGTGGTTTTGCCGGCGCCATTGGCGCCGACAAGCGCCAGGCATTCTCCTCTGTTCATGGTGAAGCTGATGTCCCGTAAAAGGGGCTTGCCGTCGGCTTCAAAGGAAACGCGATCAACCGATAAGACGCAGTCGCAATCTTTTTTTTGAATTGGTGTTATAGGCGCCGGTGCCGGCGGGATCGGCAGTTTGTCATTGGAAACCCTTGATTTCAGGCTGTCGATTTCAAGGGGCAGGGGCGCCAGTCCCAGCCGGCGGCCGATGCTCACCGCCAGGGGAGATTCAAGGCCGTACACTTCAATATCCTGATTTAGGACTTCGTCCGGTGAACCATCCAGAACGATTCCGCCCTGATGCAGAACGATTATCCGTTCTGCGTCGGCGACCGTCAACCCAAGGCGGTGCTCACTGATGATGATGCCGGTGCCGTTTTGGTGAATCTCACTAAGCGCCGTGCGTACCCGGCGGACATTGACGGGATCTAAATTGGCATAGGGCTCGTCCAGGATAATCATTTGCGGCCCCAGGGCCAGAACCGCGGCAATCGCTACCAGCTGCTGCTCGCCGCCGGAAAGTTCCTGGGGGTTTTTCGGCAGCAGCGTTTCAATTTTAGCAGCGGCCGCAACTTCGGTAATTCTTCTTTTCATCTCGCGGCGCCCAAGGCCGATGCTTTCCAGGCCGAAAGCGATTTCCTTTTCCACGGTCCGGTTGAAAAGCTGCGCTTCCGGATTCTGGAAGACCATGCCCAAGGTTGCGAAAAGACGGCCGACGGATTGCGCTGGGCCGGGAATTCCGGCAATGCGGATATCGCCCTGGAGCGAGCCGCCGAAAAAGTGGGGAATCAGACCGTTGAACGTACGGCAGAGCGTGGATTTGCCGGATCCGCTGGCGCCGCAAATCAGCAGGTATTCGTCCGGCCGGATTTTCAGATCGATGCCGTCAAGAATCCAGTCCGTCCCGTTTTTACGGTAAGTGTAGCGAAGCGATTCGATTTCAACTAAAAAAGGCGATGTCACCTTCCTACCCGTCCAGTTCAACGATATCGGCGCGTTGCAGCAGATTGAGGGCCAGGATGCCCAGGGCGGCGCCGGCAATGGTGCTGGCCAGAAAGGACGGAACCAGCGCAAAAAGCGGGATCATCTTGCCCATTAAAAACGGCGCCACCAGAAATGCGCTGACAACCGGCGCGATCAGGCCGGTGCCGAAAATTTCACCGGCTGCCCCGGCATATACTTTGCGGGTTTGCCGGTAGAGCAGGCCCGCCAGAAAAGCGCCGATCATGCCCCCGGGAAAGGCCAGCAGCGTGCCGACGCCCAGAACGTTGCGTAGGACAGCGATGACCGCTGCGGCGACAACGGCCCACCAGGGCCCCAGCAATACGGCTGCCAGCACATTGACAAAGTGCTGGGTGGGGTTGACCTTGGCAATCCCGATGGGGAAAGAGGTGTAAGGCGCCAGGGCAACCCCGACGGCCACCAATACCACCGCATAGGCAACCTTGCGCGTTTCGGTTGCCACCCCCTTTTTAATTTCAATTTCCTGAATCATAAAACGGCCCCTGCAGAAAAATCTTTGTTTTTGTCGTTTACGAATTAAGGCCTGCCCGTTGATACAGACTGAAAAAATGGTTGGTGGGCCCATACCCTTTACCGATGGACAGGGAGTACTGGATCGCGCCGGTAATGTATGTTTTGGCATTCGTGACGGCGGTAAAGAAATCTTTCCCCAACGCCAGATTTGCTGCGATGGCGGATGAAAAAGTGCAGCCGGTGCCATGGGTGTTTTGGGTATCGATGCGGCTGCTTTGGAGTTCCTTGAACTGGTTGCCGTCGTATAGGATGTCGGTGGCGATCGCCTCTCCCAGGTGGCCGCCCTTGACCACGACTTTGTTGGCGGAAAGTTTTAATATCGCTTCGGCAGCAGCTTTCATTTCGTCCAGGGTCTGGATTTTTTTCCCCACCAGGGCTTCGGCTTCATAAATATTGGGTGTTACAACTTCGGCCAAAGGAAAAAGGTGCTCTACCAGGGCCTCCTGGGCCTCCGGCTTCAGGAGCCGGTATCCGCTTTTTGAGATCATGACCGGGTCCAGCACCACCAGGGGTGGGTTCACTATTTTTAAGGCAGCGGCAATGGCCCTTATCAGCGCGATGCTGGAAACCATGCCGATTTTGACGGCATGGATAGCGGCGTCCTCAAACAGACAGGTTATCTGATCTTTCACGAGCTGGGGCCGGATTTCCTGGACGTCATAAACTTTTTGGGTGTTCTGGGCGGTAACGGCGGTGATGACGCTCATGGCGAACACCCCGTGGGCCTGAAAGGTTTTGATATCCGCCTGAATTCCGGCCCCTCCGGAAGAGTCCGAACCGGCGATGGTCAGCGCGACTTTCATTTAACACTCCTTGCTATGCAATATGGGGGGAATCAAATTTAATACTCTCGTAAAAAGTCCCTCAACTCGTTTTCATCTCACCACAAAGGCTCAAAGGACGCGAAGTTTTGCCCGAACCGGGTGCCGGCCTGAAATAATAGACGGCTTCGGTTCGAGCAAAGGTGTACACTTTTTTGCCGGCAGCTCCGAAAGCGCTAATCTTGAATCGACAACCATTTGCGGGATCGCAGCCCGGTGGCGTCGGTTCTTTGACAGAGCCGGGACCCGATACCGCAAATATTTCTCTTGGCGATCTTGGCGTCTTGAGCGCAGCCCCGCAGGGGCGGGATCTCCGCTTTGCTACGACGGGCGGTAAAACAATACAAGAAATACGTCATCGAACTTACGAATTTGACCGCTTAGTCGTTCAACCGGTATTATCGATAGGGGCTGGGAAATCGTTCGGGCGTAAAAAGGGAAATTTCCTTTTGGTGAGACTTCTCCGAGTTCCCTACGACAGTACGAACTGTATCAGGTTCAGTGGGTATGCTCTCAGTTCTGCGTTACTGACAGAACACCCCAATCGGAACGCTATTTTCTTATCAGCCTGCCGTAAAAATATCAAGTGATTTTATTGACACATCCCTGATAAATATATATTCATTACCTGTAAATATTCTCAATCATGATGTGTTCTTTCATCGCACCTATAACCTGAACCATAGGTGGCGTTTTGAACAAAAAACAGAACATCATTCAAATCGCAACTCGCCTTTTAGTCCATCCGGATTTTAGAGTTAATAGTTCCTTTCAAATCACAAGAGAATTATCTCATGGATACGACAGTTCCTGTTGAACGGATTACCAGTAAAATATATCTCATTCGTGGTCAAAAAGTAATGCTGGACCGGGATCTGGCAGAACTTTATGGCGTGGAAACAAGAATACTGAATCAAGCGGTTAGCCGAAATGTAGAGCGATTCCCTGAAGATTTTATGTTTTCTTTGACCCGTGAAGAGATCATAAGGATATCACAAATTGTGATATCCTCTGATGGAAATTCTCAACAACATCTGGTGTGCCAACTGTAGAGAGACCACTGGCATCGGAAATATAAGCGGAAAGGTGGAAAGGGGAATGCTGATCTTGAAAGGGGTTTGTGCCCGCTGCGGCGGGGAGGTGGCGCGGGTGATCGAAAGTGAATAAAATTAGCAGACAAGAGTCAAGAGCAGACTTTACCCCTTTACACACGAACTCCTGGAATTTCGGATTGATCACGAAAACCTCTTTAGCCGGCTGCGGAACGGATCATCCCGGAATATCTCCCACCCCGGAAAGAACGTATCGCGGGTGATAGGCAAAGTGCTTGAGGTCTTCTTCGCTGGTGACGCCGCTGAGCACAAGCACGGTGTCGATATCCGAATGGATGCCGGCAAGGATGTCCGTGTCCATTCGGTCACCGATAATGGCCGTGTCCTCACGCTCGCAGCCCAGTAGCTTTCTGCCGTGGCGCATCATGATCGGGTTGGGTTTTCTCACGAAGTAGGCTTTCGTACCGCTGGCCAACTCGATGGGGGCAATCAGTGCGCCGGTGGCAGGAGCGAAGTCTTTGCCCAGCTTGTCCGTCAGGTCCGGGTTGGCACCAATGAGTTTAGCGCCGTTTCGGACGAGCCGTACGGCCCGTTCGATCTTTTCATAGCCGTAGGAACGGCTTTCTCCCACCACCACGTAGTCCGGGTTGATTTCGTTCATGGAAAAACCGGACTCGTACAGTGCGTTGATCAAACCCGCCTCGCCGATGACGTAGGCGCTGCCGTTGGGATGCTGGGATGCCAGGAAGCTGGCCGTGGCCAGGGCGCTGGTGTAAAAGTGGGTCGCCTCCACATGGATGCCGAGGCGGTCGAGTTTTTCCTTGAGCTCACGCGGGGACTTCTCGCTGCTGTTGGTCAGAAACAGAAATTTCTTGTTTTCCTTCTTGAGCCACTCCACAAAGGCCTGCACCCCGGGCAGCAATCGGTCTCCATGATAGATGACCCCGTCCATGTCGCAGATAAACCCCCGCTTTTTCCTCAGAAGATCAAGATCCATTGCTCATGCCCTTTCTGCGCCGCAGACGGCAGGTCCGGGTGCAGTACCCGGATTGATACCGTGGGAAGCACAATGATGAAGATGCAATGCGTGCCCAGCATACAGGATTTTCCCCCGGTCAGGATACGGTCGATTTACCGATCCGGGAGACCTTCCTTGTGGACAGTGTAACGAAAAATGCCGACAAAGTCACACTGTATTGCCAAGGGGGCATCGAATGTGAAACCAGCTTAACAATAACTTGGCACCATGACCGTTTTTCTCCAACTAAATTGAAAAATAACCATAATTTATGAAAACAATGATTTAAAGGAATAAGGTGCCGCTATCGTCTACCGTGCTGAAAGGAGGCAATCCCCGGTGGCAGGTTCAGCAGGTGGCTGCCGGTGAACGAAAGGCAGCGGCCGACCTGTGATGCCGTCGGCAGGATTTTTTGTATCTGGATGAATATTTCGGGGGGGCAGCTGAACAGGAGTTCATAGTCTTCTCCGCCGGCCAGTATCATTTCTTCCGGCGTGATACGGTTCCGGGTGCAGTAGGCGACAAGATCGGGATCTTTCAAACAGGTTGTCAGATCAAACTCGATCGACAACTGTGATGCCGCTGCAATGTGGCCGGCATCACCGGCCAGGCCGTCACTGATATCGATGACGCAGGGGACCCCGTGTTCGGCCAGAATCCGGGCGGCGTCAAAACGGGCCCGGGGCAGTTTGAATCTGCTGATCAGGGCCTGGGCGCTGTCGTCTTTCCGGAGCAGGGCGTCCAGGCCGGCGCGGGCAAGCCCCAAGGGTCCGGTAGCATAAAGGCCGTAGCCGGGGCGCGCTGCTGAACGCATGGGAAATATATCGCCGCGACCCTCGCCTATGGCAAAAAGATCCAATGACAGCTGATCGCCTCTGGAAATATTGCCGCCGCCCAGGGCGCAAGGGTAAAGCGTGAGGGCCTCCTGAATCCCCGCATAAAGGGCCTCAATTGTTTTGTCGGGTACGTGGGAGGGGAGCGCTAGGTTGACAAACAGGGCAAACGGTGTGGCATATGAGGCCGCCAGGTCGCTAAGGGTCACGGCCACAGCTTTCCGGCCGACTTCCCGGGGGGTTTGCCAGTCCAACCGGAAATGAATCCCTTCCTTATGGGTATCGGTTGTGATGACCGGATTTTTCAGCGGGCTGAGCAGGCAGGCATCATCTCCGGGAGGTATTTTGATGAAAGCGGCAACGTTTTTTTGGAGGGGCACCCGGTTTAATAATTTTTTGATTAGGCCGAACTCATCATTCCAGGGCGCTAAAAGAGCGGCCGGCGGCGGACATTGGCACGCGAGCCCCAACTGCCGGGCATTTTGGAGAGGATCTTCAGCCCGTGAAATATGGCTGATCACCGCAACTCCGGCTGCGCCATGCCTGAAACAGCCGGCGGCGTTTTCATGGGTGATGCCGCCGATGGCAACCACGGGAAGTGCTGCAGCCGCAGCGACCGATGCCAGCCCGTCAAGGCCGCAGGCCGGCTTGGCGTCCGCTTTTGTCCGGGTTGTAAAAACCGGTCCGGTGCCGATATAGTCACAAGGCGCCAGATCCGTCCGTCCCAGTTCCGCTAAATCGGATACGGAAATGCCCACGATGGCGTCGGGTCCTAAAAGGCGCCTGGCAAGCGCCGGACTCTCATCCGTCTGCCCCAGGTGAACGCCGTCGGCCGACACGGCCTTGGCCAGCAGGATATGATCATTCACCAGAAAAGGGACTGAGTTGCATTTACACAGATGGCGAATGGCGGCAACTTCTTTAAACAGCGCCGGCGTAAAGGATTTGTGGCGGTACTGGACCATGGTTGCGCCGGATCGAATCGCAATTTCAGCCTGTTCCAGAGGCGGCCGGCCGGGTGCGTTTTCGTCGGTGATATAATAAAACCGCAGCGTCTTTTTTAAATCTTCTTTGAACATTTTAAGCAGTATCAAACATCTTGGCCCATTGTTGAAAGCGATCGGCCTTGTCCGGGCCGAATTTTGTTAATTCCCTTAAGATCTCCTCAGCAGAATATTCACGGGGGGCTTTTTCCGGCAGTTTTGAAAAAAATTTGTCGGCATAGCAGATGATCTGCTCTTCGATGGAGACCGGCAGCATATTGCGCAGTGGAAGCGGCAGCCCCTGGCGCTCAATATCGGCGACGGAAATGCCGGCGCCGACGTGGCGCTCACAGACCAGGGCATGTTTGGGAAGCCCGCTCTGTTCAAGGAGGTTTCGACCCAGATAGCCGTGACAGATGTACGGATGTTCGCCCGTACACCCCAGGGCAGGCGTATTCGTCATGAAAATTCCGATATCGTGCAGCATGGCGGCTTCCCGGATAAATAGGGTGTCCGGTTTTAAATGCGGTACCCGGGCTGCGAACCGAAGCGCCTTTTGGGCTACCTGCCGACCGTGGTTCAGCAGGAGTCTGTATGTCATCGAACCGGTGTCGTAAAATTCCGCGATGATTTCTACGGGGTTGAGGGTTGTTTGGCCCGGCAGATACATGTTGCGATTAAGCCTTCCCTGCGAGCAATACCCCTTCAATAAAGGGGTCAAGGGCGCCATCCAGCACGGCGTTCACGTTGCCGACTTCCAGATTGATACGGTGATCTTTGACCATCTGATAGGGCTGCAGCACATAAGACCGGATTTGGTTGCCCCAGGCAATATCCCCTTTGCCGTCATGGATTTCCTGAAGTTTTTCGTCCTGTTTCCACTTTTCATTCTGGTACAGACGGGCTTTGAGTACTTTCATGGCCATATCCCTGTTACGGTGCTGGGATCTTTCCTGCTGACACTGTACGACAATTCCCGTGGGGAGATGCGTAATGCGGATGGCACTGCTGGTTTTGTTTACATGCTGACCGCCGGCGCCGCTGGCTCTGAAAACGTCGATTCGCAAGTCCTTGTCTTCAATATCGATGACAATTTCGTTATCCAGCTCAGGATATACAAAAACCGAGGCAAAGGATGTATGGCGTTTGCCGCTGGCGCTATAGGGAGAAATTCTCACCAGGCGATGCACACCGGTTTCCGACTTTAAAAAGCCGTAAGCATATTCTCCGCCGGCTGTAAATGTAACACTTTTAATGCCGGCTTCTTCACCGGGCTGATAATCGATAATGTCCAGCTTGAACCCTTTGCGTTCCACCCAGCGGGTGTACATCCTGAAAAGCATCTCGGCCCAGTCCTGGGCTTCTGTGCCCCCGGCGCCGGCATTTATTGAAACAATGGCATTGTTGCCGTCATCGTCATCGTCCAGCATGAGTTCAAGCGAAAAGGACTGGATGCGTTTCCCGAGAGATTGAATCTGCGGGGTGACTTCCGCTAAAGCGGCGGCATCCGATTCTTCATCGGCAAGGTCCAACATAATGTCGCAGTCTTCCGCCTCATTAAATAGTGTCCGAAATCGTTCGATTTTGCCAGATAGAAGGGTTCGCTCTTTTAAAATTGTCTTGCTATCTTCAGGGCTGTCCCAAAATCCGTCCTTAGAGATCAGGTCCTCAATTTCACTTAATCTTTTTTCATTGGCAGCCAGGTCAAAGATACCCCTTCAACTGATCCAGTTTGATTTTCATTTCATTGAGTGTGTGTTTTAATTCGCTGGCCATAGTGCCTCCTGTATTTTATAAAAAAATTTAGTTTTTATAACTCATAATGACTTCTATGTCTTCCTGTTTTTGTAAGCCATGTTTAATTTCCATAGCGCAGCAACCAGCGCGACCAGCAAACACCCCCTGGCAAATCCATCCCCGTAGCGGGTGTAAAAGGTTGAATGTGTTATGACCGGGATCGTCCGTACCATTACGGCTTCTTTGAAAAGCGGGGTTGAAGCGATAATCCGGCCGACCGGATCGACAAACCCGCTGATGCCGGTGTTGGCGGACCGCACCAGGGACCGCCTGTTTTCAACGGCCCTGAACACCGCCATGGAAAAATGCTGGTAGGGCGCACCGGTCTTGCCGAACCAGGCATCATTGGTAATATTCACCAGCAGTACGGCCTGGTTTAGCGCCATGGCACGGGAAAGATCCGGAAAGATAATCTCAAAACAGATTTGTATTCCGATGCGGTAATCCCGCCAGGAAACGGTATTTCCCTTTTCGCCGGTCTTAAAATCCCCGACGTTTTCAACCATTTTGCCTAAAAACGGCAGCCATTTTTTTAGCGGCACGTATTCGCCGAACGGGACCAGGTGCGCTTTATCGTACTTGGCGGAAACAATGCCGTCCGATAAAATAACGTACGCGCTGTTGTAATAGTCAATCCTATCCGCCCGACGAACATAAGAAGGGCTGCCGATGAGAAAATCCGTTCCTGCCGATTGAACCCCCTGTTGAACCCGGCCGGACATTCGGGAATCGGATAAAAAGTAAAACGGCGTGGCTGTCTCCGGCCAGACCAGCAGTTCCGGCCGGTCCTTTATCGCCGCAAGAGAGAGTTTTATATACTTTTCGGTTGTGCTGTCCTGAAACGCCGGGTCCCACTTTTGGGCCTGATCAATATTTGCCTGTACGATGCCGATCCGGACCGAAGGAGACGAAGAAATCATTCCGTCGACATTACGGATTCGCCAGCTGCCGTAACCCCAGAAAAGGAGTAAAACCGCAACAAATGCCAAAGCCGATAGAACGGCCGGCCACCTGAAAACGGGTAAGCTGCGCCGGCGCTTTTCAGTGAAAAAAAGATAGCACAAGAATACAGCCACATTGGACAGCGCAATCAAAAAAGAAATGCCGTACACGCCCAATATATCTGAGATTTGAATGATGTGCAACCGGTTAAATTGGGAATGGCCGATGAATTCCCACGGAAATCCGGATAAAAGAAAATAGCGCAGGTATTCGATTGAAACCCAGGCCAGCGGAACGGACACCAGCGGCCCGGAGGAACCAAAGCCCCAAGCGCTGACTGCAGCGGCAAAAACAGCAATATAGAGCGCAAGATAGGCGGCCATCAGCATCAGAACTGAAATGGCAACGGGAATGGGCAGGTTCCCGTAAGATTTCATTGTATAAACCAGCCAGTATACCAGGGTGAGATAATGGACAAAGCCGGTTATAAACCCGAGCAAAAAGCTTTTTTTGCAGGAAAGCGTTCGGATAGAAATGAGCAGCGGAACCAGCGCAACCCATGCCACCCAGTCCAAGCCGATTTTGGGGAAAGAAGCCGTCAGGAGCAGGCCGCTGGATGCTGCCAAGAGCATCCGGGTTCGGTTGATATTATCTGAATCTATCGTCATTAGGTTCCATCGTTAATTTTATGCACTGCGGGCCGAAGCGTTCCGGGAGCGAAACGGGTCTGCCGCCCTCATCCATAATATGAAAAAAATACAAAAACCCACACCGCCGAGCGCAGGTTATAATAATATTTTAAGTATCTTAGCATTTAAAGGAGAGCTGTCAATATGTTTTTGACCCGAAAAAAACCCCCGGCGGTAATGCTTGCCGGGGGCATTGTAAGGAGGTAGAGAATGAAAATTAGGAGTGATGTATTGTTAATATGGAGCCTGAGGGTATATAAAGGTTACAAAAAAATAAAAACAGGTGCTATTATATTTAATTTTTTGATATGGAAATATTAATGAAAGATTTTAAAAGAACCAAAAATTTTATGCAAAGAGAGGGAGAAAAAATGGGACGCAAAATACTGGTGGCATTTGATGATTCCAAAAATGCAATGCGGGCGGTTCAGTTTGTTGCTGAAAGCTTTAGCCCGGACAACAACGTTACGCTTTTGAGCGTGCTTCAGAATACGGCGGCCTTGTGCGAAATGAACAGCCCGGAACTGACGCCTTACTTTGTATCTCAGCAGGACAGTTTTTGTGTCCTGGAAGATAAAAAAAAGGTCTGGTGGAAGATGCGGTCGAGAAGGCAAAATCGGTTTTGACGGACGCCGGATTTAACCCCCGGGACATCTCGGTAAAATTAATACCCAAAAAGAAGGGAATCGCCGGCGACATCGTGGATGAAGCCAATTCCGGTTACGACGTTATCGTGCTGGGCAGAAGAGGCGTTTCCGGCATCAAGGAATTCCTGTTCGGCAGCATTTCCCAGAAGGTGCTGCAACTGGCGAAGGATGTGTCGGTCCTTATCGTAAATTAGGTCCTTGGCGAGCGTTCTCGTTGCCACAAAAAGACAAACAGGAGCAGTCCGGCCAGTATCATCAGCAGACACAGGATCTGGCCCATGGAAAATGACAGCCATACAAAACCCAGGTGGGCATCGGGCTGGCGGAAGTATTCAATTACAAACCGTACCGTGCCGTATCCAACAAGGTAGTAGGCCAGCATGGCGCCCCGGGGCCCTTTAAGATTTCTGAGGCTCCAGAGGACGATAAAAAGAAAAATGCCCTCAAAAAAGGCTTCATAAAGCTGCGACGGATGTCTCAATTCAGAACGCGGCGCCTGGGGAAAAACCATGCCGATGGGGGCGGATGTTATCCGTCCGTATAACTCACCATTAATAAAGTTGCCGATACGCCCGAAGGTGTAGCCCAGGGGAATAACGGGTGCATACAGATCAACCATTTCCCCAAATTCCAAATTTGTCTTGCGGATATACAACCAGGCCGCCAGGATAACCCCGATCAGGCCGCCATGATAGGACATCCCCGAGAACCCTACAAATGTCAGGCCGTTGGAAAAATCAAAGGGAAGAAAGATTTCCAGCGGGTGCCGGAAATAATATGAAAGGTTGTAAAAAAGAACATACCCCAGCCGGGCGCCGACAATCAACCCCAAAACCAAATAGGTGGTTAAATCGGCTATCTGATCCCGGGTTGCGCTAAAGCGCGTTTCGTGCCGGATGCGAAAAATCACCAGAAAATAGGTTGTGGCAAAGGCAACAATATACATCAGGCCGTAATACTGGGGTTTGATGGGGCCAATACTGAAAATCACCGGATCCATTTTCCCGGGCAACTGCTGCCACCATTCCCAAAATTCAATCATATCCGTCTCGGCCTTTTTGAAAAACAAACGGGTGTGAAAACTTGCTTAAGCACGAGTTCAAAATAATGTGCCATATCTTACTGTTGCTTAGTTTGACTTCGTAAATTTTGTTTAGCCATTCTGCCGTCCCCGCATTCGTTGTTTTCGCGTGTGTGATTCTATGGCGGA
>JARGFK010000116.1 GCA_029211065.1 Desulfobacterales bacterium | reverse complement strand
GGCTCCAAAGACAAGGTCGATGCATGGTTCGATGCCAAGACCAAGGGGCTCAATAAATGGCAGAAGGACGAGCTGAAGAAGCAGTGGGGCACCATGCAGAACGTGCTTAGTTCCAAGGCGCGCATGGACCGTGTGGTAAGCGATATCATCTTTGACTTCAGCGTAAAGCCCCGGCTGTCCGGCGAACGCGGCAACGCCCTCCTAGTAGTGTCGAGCATTTACGAGGCCTGCAAGTATTTTGACCTCTTTCAGAAGACGCCTTTCAAGGGAAAGTGCGCGGTAATAACATCTTACAATCCGCAGGCTCAGGATGTGACCAAGGAGGAGACCGGAGCGAATACCGAGACCGACAGGCAGTTCATCTACAATACCTATAACGAACTGCTAAAGGATGTAAACGCCAAACCGGGAATGACAAAAACAGAAACCTACGAGGAGCAAACCAAGAACCTGTTCACCAAAGAGCCGGCGAACATGAAGCTGCTGGTGGTGGTGGACAAGCTGCTCACCGGCTTCGACGCGCCGCCCTGCACCTACCTGTATATCGACAAGTCCATGCAGGATCACGGCCTGTTTCAGACGATTTGCCGCACGAACCGGCTGGACGGCGAGGACAAGGACTTTGGCTATATTGTGGACTATAAAGATCTGTTCAAAAAGGTCGAAAATGCCATTGCGGTATACACTTCCGAGCTGGATCATAGTGCGGGCGGAGCGGCTCCGGAGGTGCTGCTGCAGGAGCGGCTTAAAAAGGGAAAGGAACGGCTGGATCAAGCAATGGAAACGCTGGCCCTGCTGTGTGAGCCTGTGGAACCACCCAAGGGCGAGCTGGAACACATCCACTATTTCTGCGGCAATACGGAAATTCCCACCGCATTGCAGGAACGCAAACCGCAACGCGCAGCGCTTTATAAGGCGACCGTCGCCATGGTGCGGGCGTATGCCAACATCTCGGACGAATTGGAACCGGCCGGTTACAGCTCAGCAGACATCACCAGAATCAAGGGGCAACGCGACCATTATCTGAATGTCCGCGAGATCATCCGCAAGGCCAGCGGCGAAAGTATTGACCTCAAGGCCTATGAAGCCGATATGCGGCACTTGATCGACACCTATATCGAGGCTGATGAACCGCGAAAAATTTCACCCTTCGACGGGATGTCGCTGCTTGATTTAATTGTAAAGACCGGCATCGCCAATGCGATTGCAACCCAGCTCGGCGGATTGAAAGGCAATAAAAACGCTATTGCCGAGACTATCGAGAACAATGTTCGCCGTAAGATCATCAAAGAACACCTGAACGACCCGGTCTACTATGAGAAAATGTCGGCCCTGCTGAACGAGATTATTGCCGCCCGCAAGGCCAAGGCGATCGAGTATGAGGAATATCTCAAACGCATCGCTGATCTGGCGCGGAAGGTGGAAGCGGGAAAGGCGGATGATACCCCCCAAACGCTGGATACCCCCGGCAAACGAGCGCTATATAACAACCTTAAACGGGTGGTGAAGCAAGGAGTTGATGAAGAGATCGCTCAATTTGGAAGCTTTAACGTTCCAACTTTGAACCTGGCGCTTCGGATTGACGAAACGGTCAAACAGGTTCGGCCGGATGATTGGCGTGACAATGGCGGCCCAAAAGAACAGGTCATCAAGGCGGCGCTGTACCAGGTCTTGCAAAACGAGGCCGAAGTGGAGCGAATCTTTCTCATCATTAAAGCTCAGAAAGAATATTGATGGTCAGACAGCTCAAGCTGGGAAATATTTCGGTGGACGTGGTGCTTAAGGACATCAAGAATGTCCATTTGAGTGTCCATCCTCCGACCGGTCGGGTGCGGATCTCTGCGCCTTTGCGTATGAATATCGACACCATTCGAGTTTTTGCCATTTCCAAACTTGGTTGGATTAAGCAGCAACAGAAGAATCTTAAAGAACAAGACCGTGAAACCCCTCGTGAATACCTGAACCGCGAGAGTCACTACGTCTGGGGAAAGCGCTATCTTTTAAAGATCTTTGAAAGCAACCAGGCACCATCCGTCGAATTGAAACATAGCAGGATACTGTTGCGGGTGCGTCCGGGTACGGATGAAAAACGACGGCAAGCCATCATGGAGGACTGGTACCGCGAGCAGCTCAAGAATGCTATTACGCCCCTGATCGCCAGGTGGGAGCCGTTGCTGGGTGTAAAAGTAAAGCGGTTCTTTGTGCAACGGATGAAGACCAAATGGGGCAGCTGCAACCATAGTGCACGCCACATTCGTCTTAACACAGAACTCGCCAAAAAGCCGCCGGAGTGCCTTGAATACATTATTGTGCATGAAATGGCACATTTGCATGAACCAACCCACAACGACCGTTTCAGGGCGCTGATGGATCGCTTTATGCCGAAGTGGCAGTTCTATCAGGCGCAATTAAATCGGTTGCCGGTCAGCCATGAGGCTTGGGCTTATTGAATTAACGCCCTTACCTCTTTTGGTTTACAAAAAGAGAGAATACGATTTATACCGCTTTCCATAATAAAGTTCCAAAACAATGAATTGCGGTATAAGCGGTTGTAGAAAAAAACATTGAGATAACGGAACGTTTTTTTGACAACCGCTATAAGAATCAGTTCTAACGCAGCCCGGCAAACGGATTGAAGCGTTTTTCCTGGCCGATGCTGGTTTCGGGACCGTGTCCGGTGAGGACCTGCACATCGTCCCCCAGCAAAAACAGTTTCTTTTGGATGCTGGCGATCAGGGTTTCATAATTTCCGCCCGGAAAATCGGTGCGCCCGATGGAGCCGGCAAAGACCAGTATTCCGGGGTCGGGACAAGCTAAACGCGCACCAGTCGAGGGATTGGACTAAAAGGATGGCTGTTTTTTGACCTTAATGCGAAGGTTTTGGTTTTTAAAAAGGGCTTTTAAGAAATGGCCGTGAAAGCTGCTATGCTTTCCATGCCCGCCGAACAGTCACTTCAGGCATTGGATAATGCCTTGTATTTAATGTGTATATTTCTCCGTTGGCCTTTATGGCAGTGGCGGCCAGAATGGCGTCATTGATATCGGTGCCATGGCGAGAGTTCCATCTGCGATAAAGCTCGCCCGCTTTGTCGATGATATGTTGATCAACCGGTGCGGTCTGAAACTGAGATAGGAATAAAAGGGTTGCATTTTGTTCAGCCGGGCGCATGAAAAAAACCACTTCGGCTCGCTGCATCGCACCGGTCCACAGCTCTAACTTCTCCTTATCACGTAGTCTTCTGAGCAGATTGAACGCCTTGCGTTCACCTCGCAAATGCCAAATGAGAACATCGGAATCGATAAATACTTTCAACGCCTATGCCTTTCCTGTGACTTGCGCATAGTATCCTTGATCGATTGCACGGTTTCGACCGCCGATTCATCGCGCTTCCAGCTTCCAAAGGTATGGGTCAAAATATCGAAATCCTGTTCGGCGACAACCTTTTCAGAATAACAGCGTACGGCATTTTCAAGAACGGCCTTTTTTGATGTTCCCAACTTTTTTGCCAGCAGGCCGATATGCTGAATCACGGTTTCATCGATTCGGGTTGACATAATCTTATCCATGATGACCTCCAAATTCTTACGTAAGAATATAACGTAAGAAATTAAGCCTGTCAATCTGCATATTCCGGCTGCATATTCCGGACGATTCCCTCCGGGGCGGGGTCGGGCCAAGTTAACTGCTTACCAGTTATGGAGTCTGGCTCAAAAAAAGGTCTGTTTTTTAGCCTTAAAACGATGTCTTTGTTAGGTGTATTCGGTGGAATTAGGTGTTAGGTGTGTTAGGTGGCACGCCCTTAAGTTTCAAAGTTTCTATGAATTAAACCCTGAAGCTGACAATTAACCCCACCATGTCCAGTTGAGATATTTCCCGGATATCACCTTTTCGAGCAACCCTTTATCGCAGCCCGGCAAACGGATTGAAACGTTTTTCCTGGCCGATGCTGGTTTCCGGCCCATGTCCGGTAAGAACCCGCACTTCGTCGCCCAGCAGAAACAGTTTGTTCTGGATGCTGGCGATCAGGGTTTCATGGTTGCCGCCCGGAAAATCGGTGCGTCCGATGGAACCGGCAAACAGGGTGTCGCCCACAAACACATGACCGTCCGTGCTGAAGGATATGCCGCCGGGGGTGTGCCCGGGGGTATGAATCACGTCCAGGGTGATGTTGCCGAAGGCAACCGTATCGCCGTCCGCCAGGGTCCGATCCGGCGCCGGAGAGTCTTCGGCCGACATCCCCCAGGCGGCTGCGCTGGCCGAAAGGCGGCTCAGCATGGGCGCATCAAGGCTATGGATTAAAATTTCAGCGCCGGTGGCATCCTTCATTCTCTTGTTTGCGCTGACATGATCAAAGTGGCCATGGGTATTGAGGATATACTTTACGGTGAGTTTCAATTGGGCCAGCGCCATCAGAATTTTGTCCGCATCCGCACCCGGATCGATAACCACCGCAGCCCGGGTATCTTCACAAGCGACGATGAAACAGTTTGCCATGATCGGCCCGACAACCAATGCTTTAATAATCAAAATCGCCTCCTATTTATGAAATCAACTTGTCCGCTTTTGGGCCTGCTCAATTAATTCAACCAGGCTGCTGAGTTTGGGCTTTGGCCGGGCATCCATTAACTTTTGAAATGCTTCCGCCGGCAGGTTCTCCTGCAGATACGACACGATATCAAAGTGCTCCCACCAGCAGTCGATGGCCTTCCAGCAGGGCTGGTTCTGATCGCCGCACCCTTTACAATAAGCAAACGTCACGGGTCCGCCCAGCCGGGGACAGCGCCGCTCAAGCGGGTCAAATCGTTCGTCCATAAAGTTTTTCCGATTGAAATGGAATTATCCGGCGGCTGAAAATAAGCATTTCCAAAAGGTCTCTCAGTGATTGAGAAACTCTACACCGCAAATTGCGCCGGCCCGCAAAAGGGGCCGGAGCATCGGATCAAATCAATATAAATCCGTTCAGCAATCGGTTCTCCCGAATGAGAACCGTTATCTGATGCGGCTCACCAGTTTCTGCGGTTTGGGAAACTTTTCAAATACTTTCTTGGATTTTGATATTTCCTCTTCCGATAGAACGCAATCTTCAAGTTCACAGGCAAAATATTTATCATAAGCGCCCAGGTCCAGCAGGCCATGGCCGCTCCAGTTAAACAGAATGACCTTTTCCTTGCCCTCTTCCTTGGCTTTTTTAGCCTCTTCAATGACAGTGGCCAGGGCATGGGTTGTCTCCGGAGCGGGAATGATCCCTTCGGTTCTCGCAAACAACACGCCGGCTTCATAAGCCGGTGTTTGGGCAACTGCTTTGGGCGTAATAATCCCCTCGGTTACCAGCTGGCTTACGGTGGGCGCCATGCCGTGATAGCGCAGTCCGCCGGCGTGGATCGGCGGCGGCATGAAGGTATGTCCGAGGCTGTGCATGGGCAGCAGCGGGGTGTATCCGGCCGTATCCCCGTGATCATACACAAACGGCGCTTTTGTCATGGTGGGGCAGGCCGCCGGTTCAACCGGGTAAATTTCAATTTCTTTTCCGTTAATTTTGTCATAAACATAGGGAAACGCAAGACCGGCGAAATTGCTTCCGCCGCCGGCGCATCCGATAATGACATCGGGATATTCCCCGATTTTTTCCATCTGCTTTTTGGCCTCCAGACCGATAATGGTCTGGTGCAGCATCACATGGTTCAAAACGCTCCCCAGTGAATAGCGCGTTTTGCCGCTCTGGTCGCTCACGGCCGCCTCAACGGCTTCGCTGATGGCGATGCCCAGACTGCCGGGGGTGTCGGGATATTTTGCCAGAATATCCCGGCCGGCCTTGGTTTCGGTGCTGGGGCTGGCCACGCATTTGCCGCCCCAGGCTTCCATCATGGATTTTCGATAGGGTTTCTGATCAAAACTGATGCGCACCATAAAGATTTTACATTCAATCCCGAATTGGGAGCATGCAAATGACAATGCACTGCCCCACTGGCCGGCCCCGGTTTCGGTGGTCATGCGTTTGATGCCGAAGACCTTGTTATAATACGCCTGGGGAACGGCCGTATTCGGTTTATGACTTCCCGGCGGGCTGACGCTTTCATTCTTAAAATAAATCCGAGCGGGGGTGCCCAGCGCTTTTTCGAGCGTCAGCGCCCGGACCAGAGGAGAGGGGCGCCAGATCTGCAGAACCTTGATGACTTCTTCCGGTATATCGATCCACCTTTCCGTGCTGACTTCCTGCTCTATCAGGTTCATGGGAAAAACCGGCGCCAGCATTTCCGGACCGATGGGCTTGCCGTCCGGTCCCAGGGGGGGGTTCATCTTGATGTCCGCAAGAATATTGTACCATTGGCGCGGCATTTCATCCTCAGTTAAAACAACCTTTCTGACCTCCATAATTTCCTCCTCCTTACAGCGAATTTATTCTGTCTGACTGCTCGATCCCGTTGATGTCAATAACCTTATTGTCCAGAGCCACACGGATGCTGTCCAGAATTCCGTTAATAAAAGCGCCGGACTCCTCCGTACCGAACTTCTTGCCCACATCAATACCCTCATTGATGGAAACCTTTGGCGGGATGTCCCGGCAAAACAGCATCTCATACACGGCGATCCGCATGATATTTCTGTCCACACAAGACATCCGGCTGATTTTCCAGTTGTTGGAAAAGCGCTCGATGATCCCGTCTATTTGCAGCTTGTTATTCGTTACCCCGTTGACCAGTTCCATAAAAAAGGGTAGGTTTTTTTTAGACGGTGCAAAGCAGTGGCAATAGAGTTCCAGCATCTCCCCTGAACTCTTTTGGCGCATATCCATATAAAAAAGAGCCTGCATGGCAAGTTCTCTTGCCCGACGACGATTTCCCATATTTACTTCTGGTCGACAGCTTCAATCAGGTTTACCATTTCAACGGCGGTCATGGCAGCGCTCCAGCCTTTATTGCCCGCTTTGGCGCCTGCCCGCTCAATGGCCTGCTCGATCGTATCTGATGTGATAATTCCGAAAATCACCGGTACGCCGGATTCCATGCTGACCATGGCAATCCCCTTGGATACTTCCGAACTGACATAATCAAAATGGGGGGTCGCGCCCCGGATGACCGCACCCAGACAGATGACCGCATGGTATTTCTTTTTAAATGCCATTTTTTTGGCAATCAGCGGAATTTCAAACGCCCCCGGCACTTTCACGATGTCGATATCGGCATCTTTAACCCCGCTGCGCAGCAATGCATCCATGGCGCCGCCCACCAGTCGATCGGTGATGAAATCGTTAAACCGGCTGGCCACCAGTACAAATTTCTTTCCCTTGGCAATAAGATTTCCTTCAAAAATTTTCGGCATTTATGCTCCTTTCGGTTTACCATTTGCCCGGTTGGCGCAAATATAATTCCTTTTTCTATAATTTATCGTGTTTTTTATGCAACTGCAGGGAAATATAGTCCCGAATTATTTACACACCCAAATGGCGCCATGAACCTCAAGGGGCTGCATCGATGTTCAGCAGATGCCCCATTTTGAATTTTTTGCATTCCAGGTAGCAACGGTTGAATTCATTCGGTTTGATCTCAATGGGAACCTGCTCGACAATCCGCAGGCCGTAGCCTTCAAGCCCCACCATTTTTTTGGGGTTATTGGTCATCAGACGCATCTTCTTCACCCCCAGATTGGCGATAATCTGTGCCCCGATGCCGTAGTTTCGCTGGTCCGGCTTGAACCCGAGCTCGGTGTTGGCCTGGACCGTGTCCAGCCCCTGGTCCTGCAGGGCATAGGCTTTTAATTTGTTCACCAGTCCGATCCCCCGACCCTCCTGGCGGATATACAGGAGCACCCCGCAGCCCTCCGCGTTGATCATCTCCATGGCCTTATGCAGCTGATCGCCGCAGTCGCAGCGCAGCGAACCGAATATATCGCCCGTTAAACATTCTGAATGAACCCGGACCAGGACCGGTTCTTCGGGGTCGATTTCACCCTTGACCATGGCGATATGCAGCAGATCATCCACGTCGTTTTCAAAAACAATGGCTTTGAACTCACCGGCAAATGCGGTGGGTATGACGGTTTCAGCGGCCCTGCGGACAAAAGATTCGGTCCGCATGCGATACTCGATCAGATCCTTGATCGTACAGATGCCGACCCCGTGGGTTTCACTGAATTTTTCAAGGGCCGGCATTCTGGCCATGGAGCCGTCTTCATCCATAATCTCGCAGATTACACCGGCCGGTTTTAACCCTGCCAGCCGGGCCAGGTCAACGGACCCCTCGGTCTGGCCGGCGCGGACCGTAACACCGCCCCGTTTGGCCCGCAACGGAAAAATATGCCCGGGCCGGACCAGGTCGGTCGGTTTGGCGGCATCGGCAATGGCCGCCAGGATGGTAGTGGCGCGGTCTGCCGCCGATATCCCCGTTGTAACGCCGCAGCGAGCTTCAATCGAAACCGTAAACCCGGTACCGAATTTTGAGGTGTTGTTATCCACCATCAGGGGAAGATCGAGCGAATCGATTTTCTCCGCGGTCATGGCAAGGCAGATAAGCCCCCGGCCGAACTTCGCCATAAAGTTGATGGCTTCGGGGGTTACATGCTCGGCGGCGATCATCAGATCGCCTTCGTTTTCACGGTCTTCATCATCCACCAGAATCACCATGCGACCGTTGCGAACTTCCTTAATTGCTTCTTCCATCGTCAGCAATGACATTTTTTGTGTTTCTCCTTTATTTAAAATAACGGACGTCGGCCGTTTATAGAAATCCGGATTTTAGCAGCAATTCCATATCAACCACGGATTTTTCAGCCGGCTTTTTTTGACGGCCGGCACCTGGCAATTGTACAAAACGCTCCACATACTTTCCGATCATGTCCGTTTCAATGTTGACGACATCGCCCTTCTTTTTAAATCCCAGGGTTGTCAGCTTGGACGTATACGGAATAATACTGACGCTAAACCGGTCATGGCTGCAGTGATTGACGGTCAGGCTGATGCCGTCCACCGCGACCGACCCTTTGGGGATCAGATAGCGCGAGAGCGCCTCGGGAACGGCAATGGTGATGGTAACGGCATTATCATCGCCTTCCCGGCCGGATAGCGTCCCGATCCCGTCGATATGCCCGGAGACAAGGTGGCCGTCCAGGCGGTCTGAAATGCGCAGCGCCCTTTCAAGGTTAACCCGGTCCCCGGTTTTAACTTTGTTTAAGGTCGTCCGGGAGAGGGTTTCCGGCGACAGGTCCGCCTCAAAACGATTGGCGCTGATCACTACCGCCGTCAAACAGGCGCCGTTTACCGCAATGCTGTCGCCGATCTTCATCTCTTTGAGCTCAAGATCGGTCGTAACCGCAAGCCGCTTGCCCCCGCCGGAAGATCTCAGCTTTACAACGGTTCCAAGCCCTTCTATAATACCTGTAAACATAGGCAACCCATATTATTTGGCAATATATCCTTCCAGCAGCACATCGCTTCCGAACCGGCGGACATCCATATCCCGGACCCGAATACACCCTTCCATCAGCTCCGGCCCAGTGCCCCTGCAAATGGGCACACCATCATCGCCGCCCAATATTTTCGGCGCATAAAAAAAGAAAACCTTGTCCACAATGCCGTCGGCCAGGGCAGACGCGATGACTTCCGCGCCCCCTTCTATCAACAGGCTGGTGATGCCGTCGCCCCCCAACCGATCCATCAATGGGTCCAGGTCGATCCGGCCCCCCTTTAGCGGTGCCGCAACAATTCGCACCCCTTTTTTTTCCAGCCGGTCCTTTTTCTTTTTTTGTGCATCCGTAACAGGCGCAGCGCTGACAAGGATTGTAGCAGAATCGGATTGGGGCCGCAATACCTTCGCATCTTCTGAAATGGAAAGACGGGTATCCAGAATGACCCGGATGGGGTCCTTCCCCCCTTTACCGTCTATCCGGGTGGTTAAAGTGGGATCATCCTTTTGAACCGTATGGATACCCACCATAATGGCATCCACGGCATGCCGCAGCCGGTGGACAAACGCCCTTGACTCCGGACCGGTCACCCATTTTGAATCGCCGGTTCGGGTGGCAATTCGACCGTCCAGGGTCGCCGCACACTTGACCGTCACAAACGGGCGGCGGGTCGTAACGTATTTGATGAAATATTCATTCAGTTTTCTGGCTTCGGCCTCACAGACTCCCGTTCGGACCGGGATGCCCCGTTGCTGCAAATAATCGACGCCGCCGCCCGTAACGTTGAGATTGGGGTCCAACATGGCCACCACGACCTCACTGATCCCGGCGGCCAGAATCTTTTCCGTGCACGGGGGGGTTCGACCGACATGATTGCACGGCTCCAGCGTCACATAGAGCAGGGCCCCCTTCGCCAGCGGACCGGCCGCATCAATGGCGTTGACTTCGGCATGGGCCTTTCCGGCGGCTTGGTGGTACCCTGTGCCGACGACCTTGCCGTCTTTAACCAGCACGGCGCCGACCATTGGATTGGGCGATGTAAACCCAACCCCCTTTCCGGCAAGGTCCAGCGCCTTCTTCATGACCGTTTCGTCATTCATGGACAATATCGCCCGTTCGCATGCACCTGCCTTGAATACTGAAACCCAATCATCAGTCCTGCTTGCTGAGTAAATTTTTTAATTCAGACATGAAATCATTCACATCCTTGAACTCCCTGTAAACAGAGGCAAAGCGGACATAAGCAACATCATCAAGCTGGTGAAGCTTTTCCATAACCCGCTTGCCGATTTCCCTGGCGGGAATCTCCTTTTCGCCGGTTTCTTTCAGGTCGCGCTCCAGTTCTTCGATAAACTCCTCAATCTGATTGACGCTGATGTTCCGTTTTTCACAGGCCCGGATCATCCCCATCCGGACCTTGTCGCGGTTGAACTCTTCCCGGCGCCCGTCTTTTTTGACAAGCATGATGGGGATTTCCTCGATATGCTCATATGTCGTAAAACGCCTGGTGCACAGCAGGCATTCCCGGCGCCGCCTGATGACATTGCCGTCCTTGCTCAACCTTGAATCAATGACCTTGTTATCAACCTCTGCACAATACGGACATTTCATGAATTTCCTCCTGCCTGGCGATAAGAAGCCTGTTGACCTGCAACTCCCCTATTTGTCATCAACTTTTATTAATTCAACGGACGCCTCCTGCAACATGTCTGCAGAAATGGCGTCCGCATATCCTGACTGATAATAAATCTTTTTTATGCCGGCATTGATAATCATTTTAGCACAAATGGAACAGGGCAGGTTGGTGCAATAAAGGGTCGAATTTTTGATGGAAACACCATGATAAGCGGCCTGGATAATGGCGTTCTGCTCAGCATGGATGCCGCGGCACAGCTCGTGTCTCTCACCGGAGACCACCTTTAATTTCTCCCGCAGGCAGCCGACCTCGAGGCAGTGCCGGATACCGCTGGGGGCGCCGTTGTACCCGGTCGTCAGTATCCGTTTGTCCTTGACAATAATGGCGCCAACCGAACGTCTGAGACAGGTGGAGCGCTTGGCCGCCAGCGCCGTAATCCCCATAAAATAATTTTCCCAGGAGGGGCGATTCAGTTCTGCTGCCATCTGACTTTTAACCTTTCGCTTCAGTGATGTCGAAATTGATGGGAAAAGCGGCGCAAAGCGCCTGAACGGTCTTTCGTGAGCGCTGAATAACGGCGCTGTCCCGGGAATGCGTCAACACGTCGACAATAAGCCCGGCTATCGTTTGCATTTCGGAGCGCTGCATGCCCCGGGTCGTTACCGCCGGCGTGCCGATGCGAATGCCGCTTGTTACAAACGGCCCCTGCTGGTCAAAAGGGATCGTATTTTTGTTGACGGTTATCCCCACACGGTCCAGAACGGCCTCAGCCTCTTTTCCGGTGATGCCGAGGCTGCTTAAGTCCACCAGCATCATATGATTATCGGTCCCGCCGGATATGAGCGCTAAACCGGCTTGCATTAACGCCTCGGCTAGTACGCCTGCATTGGCGACGGTGCGCTTCTGGTAGACTTTAAACGATTCGGAAAGCGCCTCTTTAAAGGCCACCGCTTTTGCGGCAATCACATGCATCAGCGGTCCGCCCTGAATCCCCGGAAATATTTCCTTGTTCAGCCGGTCGCCGTAATCTTTTGCGGCCAGTATCAGACCCCCGCGGGGACCCCGCAAGGTCTTGTGCGTCGTCGATGTTACCACATCGGCGTAGGGTATGGGGGAAGGATGCACCCCGGCCGCCACCAAACCGGCGATATGGGCCATGTCCACCATCAGAACGGCATTGACCGAACGGGCGATGGCTGCAAATCGTTTAAAATCGATAATCCGCGGATAGGCGCTGGCGCCGGCAACGATCATTTTCGGTTTGTACTGCTTGGCTTTGGCTGCGATTTCATCATAATCGATCAGGCCGGAGTCTTTCCGGACGCCGTAATGGACAAACTTGAAAAATCTTCCCGAAAAGCTGACGGGGCTGCCATGGGTTAAATGCCCGCCGTGAGACAAATCCATCCCCAGAACCGTATCCCCCGGCGCCAGCATGGCAAAGTAAACGGCCATATTGGCCTGGGACCCTGAATGGGGCTGAACATTGGCGTAGTCGGCGCTGAACAGCCGCTTTGCCCGCTCAATCGCCAGCTTTTCAGCCGTATCGACATGCTCGCAGCCGCCATAATACCGCCGGTCCGGATACCCTTCGGCATATTTATTGGTTAAAACCGTCCCCTGGGCCGCCATCACGGCAGCGCTGGCAATATTCTCGGAAGCAATGAGTTCCAGCGTCTGTTTTTGACGGTCAAGCTCTTTTTCAATAACCGCTGCAATCTCCGGATCCGTTGCGTGAATCAAGTGAGAGACCATGTAACAACTTTCGTATCGTTATAAGAATTATAAAATATAGTCCTTTAAGCTTTCGAACATGAACCGATGACATCCTCCGGTCTGGCGAACTTGTTTAACCGTTGCTGGTGCCGTCCGCCTTCAAATGGTGTTTCCAGCCATGCTTTCACCACTTCCAGCGCCAGGGCTTCTCCCAGTACCCGCCCCCCCATGGCCAGGATATTCGCATCATTGTGGCGCCGACTCATGATGGCGGAAAAAAGATCGTTGCAAAGTGCGGCCCGCACATAGGGGAATCGATTGGCGACCATGGACATCCCGATACCGGTGCCGCAAATCAGTATGCCCCGCTTGAATTGCCCGGCTGAAACCTTTCCGGCAACCTTTGCGGCAAAGTCCGGATAATCCACGGATGCCTCGGCATGGGTGCCGACATCCTCAACCGGGTATCCTTCTGCCAGCATAAATGCTTTGACCTTTTCCTTGAGCGCATAGGCCGCATGATCACACCCGATGATAATCGGCGTTTTGTTTTCACTCATAAAGCTGCCCCCCTGTAAAAATCTGTATGCGGGTTATCATCTGGATCGAAATATTATGTTTAGCACGGCTCTGACTTTCACACAAGATGTTGGTGTTCCATTTCAAATAATAACTTTATCTATTAACTTTGTATAAATATATCCGCAAGAAAAAAATTGAATTTTGCTGAGTTTAAGAAAGAAACCCGCTATTGGGTAAAAGGGGGTGCATAGGTTTCAAAATGCCGAAGGCGGGTTTCAATACTCGTGAAAGCCGCCCCATTGAAGCCCTGATATAAGAAACAGCCATTATCATTCATGTCCTTCTAATCAGCCCGGCCATGATGCCAAGTATCCTGAAATATCGCGGAAAAAAAATCAGGGTATTTGACGCGCTGGAGTGGTTGGCGGCCATGTGCAGCCACGTACCGGGCAAAGGCGAACAGATGGTCCGGTACTATGGGTATTATAGTCCCGCCCCGGCGGGATGGCACGTGGAAAACGAAAAAAGGCCGGCGCTGAAGATAAGATTCCCTGCATCCTGGAACCGGAGACGACCGATAAGGCATTTCGAAAAAACTGGGCCCGATTGATACAGAAAATATATGAAGTTGATCCCCTTTGCTGCCCCAGGTGCCAGGGTTCAATGCGAGTGATCGCCTTTATTGAAGATGAGGATGTGATCAAAAAAATCCTTAAACACTTGGGGTTTTGGGATATAAAACGCAAGCCCAGCCCCGTTGCCAACGCGCCGCCCATAATTACGGATTCATATCCCATCCCCTCTGTGGATGATTATGTGATCGATCCCGACTACCCGGTCGAAACCTACCTTTAGAAACCAGCCTGTCGAGATCAACGGGGGCTCTTTGCCCTGAAAAGCCGTAACTGGCTGAGGTTGGGCCGAAACCAACCAAACAGCAATTCTCGGTCAGTTTGTAAAGTAGGGTTTGGTGGGCCTTGAGAAGTAATTGTCAAACTATTT
>JARGFK010000115.1 GCA_029211065.1 Desulfobacterales bacterium | reverse complement strand
GGGGTTGATTTCATGAATACATCCATAGTAAATAACTGAAGTAATTGCAAGAATAATCTTTACAATGTCAAATTAAACAACCTGGTCTCATATGCCGGGATCGTGCCGCGGGTTAAACAATCCGGCGGCCCTGAGGGACAGCCCCTTGCCGGTCGTGTCAGTAAAAGAAATAATCATATTCTCAAAGATTATGTGGTTCAATCGGCCTTCCATATCGGTCGATATGGACCGGCGGATCTTCTGGCCGATTATAAACGCCGCGAAGCAAACGGTCAGCACGCCGACTTTGGGATAGCCCGCCGATTCCTAAGAATGGCGTTGTGCTTAATGCGAACATCGCAGATTTATCTTCCAGCCCATCTGCGAAACGTTAAAACCAAGCCGCAAGAGCGAGCTGGTTACTATCTGTCTGTGTGGCCGTACCTTAAGGATAAATGGAGCAAACTCGGAGCGCTTAAAGCGGCCTTTGCTAAAGACCGGCCCCTGGGACAATGGAGATATATCATACAGGAGCTCTATGACATAAAACTCAGCCTGTAACCCCGTATCGATACCAGGGTTGACGTTAACGACAAAAGATATTTACAGCTTCGGCGGACAGGATGGCTCCGGACTACTGCTGCGGTGCTTTTTAAAAAAAAGATAAAAGCATTGACGGCTATGGCAAGAGTGCCTGACCCTGTCCGTCCGAACTTCTCATTATGGCTCCAAGGTGCTCTGATCTTGGCGACTGCCAGAGATCTTGTCATACCAGAATGCCAGCGTCGGACAATATCGGACGGGGTTTACCACCGGCTTCGTCGAGTTTTAAATATTAACTGCTGTGAAACCTAACTCTGGTTCAGAAGAAAGAACTTTAAAAAAACCGGCTTAGTCCGGTACGGGGGAGTGTTGTCTTGAAAAAAGATGAAAAAAGACCTTGACTTTTTTCTGGTGCTCTTGCCAGTTCCGATAATAGTGCGCTTAATAGGTATTTGTTTGGAATATATTTGATATCGTTCAAAATATCAAGAACGGGAATATTGCCTTTTAAAGCCGAATTGCAGAATAGAGATAAAGGTGGGCCGTTTTTTGGCTTCACCTCAGATTTTACTATACATGAAAATTTGGTTAAATTTGGCTAACCCACTATTTATTGATTTCTTAACATCTTCTACTGCTTTATCTGCCTTCTCTCCAAGCTTTTCCATAGGTCCTTTTTCTTCACATGAGATAATGCTTGTCATCAATATCGCTAATAATAAAGTGACTATCCATTTTTTCAATCCTGACATCCTTCTCCTCCTTATAAAAAAATCTTATGTTTAGTTTTAAGAAATGATGAAATGAACATTCCTTGCCAGAGTCCGAGCGCGAAGCTCACGCAAAATCAGTGCAGAATGAGAACGAGATTCCACAACAACTTGAATCTAAAAATATCGTTGGTTCGTAATAACTGGTGGTGAGAATTCAAAAGGATTTTGTTTTTTCAATATCACACGAATGTCCGGCATTGCAATATATAATGGATATTTGGGACCCGGCCTTTCGGGATGCTGACCCGCAATCTTTTCTCCGTCTTCCAAGTACTGCGGATCGTTCGTCAAAATTTTAAGGGCCGGGTGATATGCTTTATTCAACCGCTGCCGGCTGCTTTTTGATGAAATCCTGCCAGAAGGGCGACATCTGGCGCAGGCGTGCAATGATGGGCGGCATTTTTTCGATGATATAGTCGATCTCTTCCTCGGTATTGTAGATGCTCAGGCTGAAGCGGATCGAGCCGTGGGCTGATGTAAAGGGGACCCCCATCGCCCGTAGGACATGCGACGGCTCCAGGGAACCGGAGGTGCAGGCGGAACCGGAAGAAGCGCAGATCCCCAGGGCATCCATCATCAGCAGGATGGCTTCGCCTTCAATGTATTCAAAACCGATGCTGGTGGTGTTGGGGAGGCGATGGTCCCTGTCGCCGTTGACGATGACATGGGGGATCCGCTTTAAAATTTCAGTTTCAAGCTTGTCCCTTAACCCTTTGACGCGGGTGTTTTCTTCATCGATATGTTCCGCGGCCAGTTCACTGGCCTTTCCCAGGCCGATGATGGCAGGGACGTTTTCCGTTCCGCCCCGGCGGCCGCTTTCCTGGTGGCCGCCGATGAGGAAAGGTGAAAACTTGGTGCCCTTGCGCACATAGAGCACCCCGATTCCCTTGGGGGCATGGACTTTGTGGCCGGACAGGGACAGCATGTCAACGCCGGTCCTGTTGACGTTGATGGGGATTTTGCCGACGGCCTGGACGGCATCGGTGTGAAAGACGATGTTTCTTTCCTTGACGGCCTGGGAAATTTCTTCGATGGGGAAGATAACGCCGGACTCGTTGTTGGCCCACATGACGCTGACAACAGCCGTGTCGTCGGAAAGGTTTTTAACCAAAGCGTCAGTGTCAAGGCGTCCGTCGCAATCCACCGGAACCACGGTCAGGCGGTAGCCGTTTTTGGCAAGGTGCTCGCACAGGTTTTTAACGGCGGGATGTTCAACGCGGGTGGTGATGATATGCCGCTTTTCGGGGTTGGAGTGGATGGCAGCCCTGATGGCGGTGCTGTCACTTTCAGTGCCGCAGCTTGTAAAAACAATTTCCTCGGGGGCAGCGCCGATCAGATCGGCCACAGACGTGCGGGCAACTTTTATTTTTTTGGCGACATCACCGCCGAAGCTGTGCATGCTGGAAGGGTTGCCGTAGTTTTCAGAAAAGAAAGGGAGCATGGCTTCCAGTACCTGGGGGGCGACCCGGGTGGTGGCGTTGTTGTCCACATAGACCGTTTTCATCTTTCTATACCTCCTCAACAACGATTTCAGGGGTTACGAGCTCTCTAAGCTTTGATTCAACGTAGTGCTTGAGGGTGACCTGGGAGGCCTTGCAGGCGGCACAGGTTCCGCGGAGTTTCACCAGGACATGATTGCCATTCACATCTATCAACTCGATATCGCCGCCGTCTTTTTTCAGGGCCGGCCTTATTTCCCGCTCCAGCGTTTCTTCGATCAATTTGATTTTCTGGATATTGGTTAATCTGGCCGGTTGGGGCTTTTTTGGAAGGGCTTTCCCCTGGACGGCGTCGATAATTTCCTGGATGTTATCGTGACAATTTCCGCATCCGCCGCCGGCCTTCACATAGGCGGTGACATCTTCGATGGTTTTTAAATTGTTTTCCCGGACCGCCCGTTCGATTTCAAGATCCGTAACGCCAAAGCATTCACAGATGATCCGGCCTTCTTTTATCTCGGTTTTCTGGCCGCGGTAGTCGGAAATGGCTTGTTCCAATGCATCCCTACCCATGACCGAGCAGTGCATTTTTTCCTTGGGCAGGCCCCCCAGGTATGTGGCGATATCTTCATTGGTGATTTTGGCGGCTTCCTCCAATGTAAGCCCTATGACCATCTCGGTCAGGGCCGAGGAAGAGGCGATGGCGCTGGCACAGCCGAATGTCTGAAATTTAGCCTCGGAAATGCGCTTATTTTCATCCAGCTTGAAATACAACTTCAACGCATCCCCGCAGGCCAGAGAGCCGATCTCGCCCACACCGTCTGGATTTTCAATCTCACCCACATTGCGCGGATTTAAAAAATGGTCTTTGACCTTATCGGTGTATTCCCACATGATGACCTCCCCTTTCTCCATTCCTTAGCATTTGGGAATAAGTTAATCATTATGTTGCAAAAGAAAAGTGGATGATAAAAACTTAAATTTCCTTCTTAAAATATTTGCCGTGGCCGCTTAGCGTTGCTGAAAGGCCAGCAGTTTTTCTTTGAAATCAGGGGGAACCGGGACGGATTTGTTTAAGCTGTAGTCGTAGCAGACCTGGATGGATTCTCCGGTTGCAAACACAATGGAATCGTCCTTGCGGTCGGCCAGCTTGTAGGTAAACGTAAAACTTTTATTTTTTATGCCGCCGACGGATATATGCAGTTTTAATCGGTCCGTCATTCGGACCGGTTTCAGATAATCGCAACTGATGTGGGCCAATATAAAGCCGAACCCGGTTGGGCCGGAAAGCGTGAAATGTTTTTGAAAGAAGTTTTTGCGACCTTCTTCAAAGTAAGTAAAAAAAACAGCATTGTTCACATGGCCGAGAGCATCCAGGTCTCTGAAGCGGACATCGATATTTGTCGAAAATGCATGGGGCTGATTCATCCTAATCCTCTTGTAGTATTATCTTAAACCCTTTCATTTTGTTTACAATCAATCAGGGTTAAAATGTGTTGGACATGAGGTCCGGCATATGGCAAATTATGGACGATTCATAACACAGAAAAGCACGAGTTTTAAAGCGCTTTCAACATCAACCCGTAATTCAGAGGAGGTGTGAGCCATGAAAGCTAGAAAAGCCATGTTTGCCGGGAGCTGGTATCCGGACAGCGCGGATGCATGCGAGCGTGAAATAGCCTCGTTTATTAACAAGGCCAAGGGACCGGTTGCTGATGATAAAAGACTTGTCGGGGGTATTGTCCCCCATGCCGGCTGGTATTTTTCCGGAAGTATTGCCTGCAACGTCATCCATCGCCTCAGACAGGAACCACTGCCGGATGTGATCGTGGTTTTTGGCATGCATCTTCATCCTGCCTCCCCCCGCTATATGATGACCGAAGGGGCCTGGGAAACGCCTTTTGGTGATTTGCCGATTGCAACCGAATTGGCCCGGGAACTTAGCAAACGTTTTAAATTTAAGATTGAAACAGCCGATCATTTCAGCAGGGACAACACTATTGAACTGCAACTCCCCTTTATCAGGTATTTTTTTGAAAACGCAGCCATTGTTCCCATGGGCGTGCCGCCGGTAAAAGAGTCCCTGGAAGTTGCCCGGGCGGTTGTTGAGATTGCCGCCGGGCTTGATCTGAAGCTGAAAATTCTGGGTTCCACCGATTTGACCCATTATGGTATGAACTATGGATTTTCACCCAAAGGGGTGGGCGCTTCGGCGGTGAATTGGGTGCGGGACGAAAATGATAAACGCATCCTGGATGCCATGCTCGCCATGGATCCCGAGCGGCTTATCGGCGAGGCCCTGGAGAGCCAGAACGCCTGCTGTGCCGGGGCGGCGGGAGCGGCCATAGCGGCCGCAAAAACGCTGGGCGCCAAAGCGGCTGAAACCATCGCTTATGCTACTAGCTATGATAAAAGTCCCGGGGACAGCTTCGTCGGGTATGCCGGGGTGATTTTTTAGAAAACAGTTTTATTTCCGCAGGAAGGCACTATCCGTTGTGGCTGGGTGTTGGAGTCTATGCGGCAATGACACTAAGCTCTAAGCACGAAATCCGAAATCCGAAATCCGAAACAATATCTAATGACCAAAATTCGAATGACCCAAACAAAGCACGTGTCCAGTCTCTTTAAGGTGTTCGTGTTTTTGTTATTAGGGAATTTGACATTATCATTTGTTTCGCATTTCGATATTCGGGTTTCGGATTTTCCAACGACTTATACCCAGATCGGGCTCTCCTGGTTTAATCCGACGCCGACTTTCGGGAGCCATAGATTCATTTCTGTCGCTGCTCAATCTTGGCCCAGGTGTCGCGCAGGGAAACGGTCCGGTTAAATACCAGGCGGTTGTTGCCGGAGTCTATGGGGTCGACGCAAAAGTACCCCAGGCGTTCAAACTGATAACGGCTGCCCGGGGCGGCATCCGCCAGGCCGGGCTCAACCCGGCAATCCGTCAGCACCTCAAGAGAGTTCGGATTCAGCGAGGCTTTGAAATCCGGACTCTCTTTTTTGTCAGTGGGATTTTCATTCAAAAAAAGCCGGTCGTACAGGCGCACTTCAGCAGTGTGCGCATGGGCAGCCGATACCCAGTGCAGGGTGGCTTTGACTTTGCGGCCATCGGGGGCATCGCCGCCTTTGGTTGCGGGGTCGTAGGTGCAATACAGTTCGACAATCCGGCCGGTTTTTTCGTCTTTTACCACCCGGGTGCAGGTAATAAAATAGGCATACCGCAGCCGCACCTCCCGGCCGGGCGCGAGTCGAAAGTATTTTTTGGGCGGATCTTCGCGAAAATCCTCCTGTTCGATATACAGAACACGGGAAAATGGGAGCATGCGTGTGCCCATGCCGGCGTCTTCGGGATTGTTGACGGCTTCAAGCATTTCCTCCTGATCTTCCGGATAATTTTCAATGACGACTTTAAGGGGCTGCAAGACCGCCATGACCCGCGGCGCCCGTTTGTTCAAATCTTCCCGGACACTGTGCTCCAGGAGGGCCACATCCACCATGCTGTCGCGCTTGGCGACCCCGATGCGGTCGCAGAAGTTGCGGATGGACTCGGGTGTGTAACCGCGCCGGCGCAGACCGGACAGGGTCGGCATGCGGGGATCGTCCCATCCGTCGACATGCCCCTCCTCCGCCAGTTGCACCAGCTTGCGCTTGCTCAAAACGGTGTAGCTGAGGTTCAGCCGCGCAAATTCAATCTGCCGGGGGTGGCAGTCGACTTTCAGTTCATCCAGCACCCAGTCATACAGGGGGCGGTTGTTTTCAAACTCCAGTGTGCAGAGGGAATGGGTGATTCCTTCAATAGAATCCGAAAGGCAGTGGGTGTAGTCATACATCGGGTAGATGCACCAGGTGTCGCCGGTGCGGTAATGCGGGGTGTGCCGGATGCGATAAAGGGTCGGGTCCCGCATCAGCAGATTGGGCGCGGCCATGTCGATTTTTGCCCGCAATACATGGGCGCCGTCCTTAAATTCACCGGCCCGCATACGTGTAAATAAATCCAGGTTTTCTGCCACGCTGCGGGACCGATGGGGGCTGTTTCGGCCCGGCTCGGTCAAGGTTCCCCGAAACTCCCTGATTTCTTCGGCGCTTAAACTGTCGACGTAGGCTTTGCCCGCCCGGATCAGCTCGACAGCGTATTGATAGAGCTTTTCAAAATAATCGGATGCAAAGAAGAGATTGTCGCCCCAGCTAAATCCCAACCAGCGGACATCGGCCCGGATGGAATCGACATATTCCATGGACTCTTTGCTCGGATCGGTATCGTCAAAGCGCAGGTGGCACCGGCCGTTATGTTCAGCCGCAAGTCCGAAGTTCAGACAGATGGATTTGGCATGGCCGATATGCAGGTAGCCATTGGGTTCCGGCGGGAAGCGGGTAACCACCCGGCCGTTGTTTTTATTCAGCTTGATATCCTCAGCGATGATGCTGCGGATAAAATTGGGTGTCGGGGTTGAATCTGCCGTATTCATTTAATAATTCCTCAAAGATAAATTATTGTCCATTTGGCATGAAAAGTTACACCCGCCTATCGGGGAAAGCCGGAGGGCAGGTCTCATCCTTATTATAGATGAAAAATTTTATATCTGAAAAAGATATCGAGGGCAAGAGCCAGATTTAAAACCGAAGCCTGTTCAAATCGCTGATTGAATGTTACGCTGAAGCGATGACGCGTTTCTTAATAAAAAAAGGGTTGCAGATCGATCTCTGCAACCCTTTTATGTTGTGGCTGAGGGACTAGGATTCGAACCTAGGTTAACGGGGCCAGAACCCGTCGTCCTGCCGCTAGACGATCCCTCAATATCAAATAAAGTTGATCGTTACATAAAAAAAAGAGCAAGAGGTGTCAAGATAAAAGAGCGTATATAACATGCTGAATCTCATCTATAGCTGTTTTTCCTGGCCCATAATAAATTGAACGGCTTTTTTTAAACGCGAAACAACCCGCTCCTTGCCCAGCACCGCGATAATTTCGAAAATGCCGGGGCTGGCGGTTTTACCGGTCAGCGCCACCCGGACCGGCTGGGCGATTTTGCCCAGCTTTAAGCCGGTTCTCTCCATCACGGCCACAAATACGCCTTCAAGCGCTTTTTCATCAAATCGTTCAAGCTCAGCCAGCCGGTCGATCAACAGGCTCAAAGGCTCCCGGGCAGAGGGATTTAGAAATTTGCGGGCGGCCGTTTCTTCATAAGCGACATCATCACTGAAATAGAATCGTGCGTCTTCAGCCATATCCAGGAGGGTTTTGCTCCTCTCCCGCAGGGTGTTGATGACACCTTCAATAAAGGCGCCTTCGGTCAGGGTATACCCCCTGGCTGTTAAAAACGGCGTCAGGTGCCCAACCAGTATTTCCGGCGGCGTTGCCTTGATGTGGTCGGCATTCAGGGCCTGCAGCTTTTCCAAATCAAATACGCCGGCAGAGCGGCCGATGTTTTCAAGGGTAAATTTTTCAATCAACTCTTCCCGGGTAAAAAACTCCTGATCTCCAAAAGACCATCCCAGGCGGACAAGGTAATTGATGAATGCGTCCGGGAGATATCCCATATCCCGGTAGGCCGTCACGGACATGGCGCCATGGCGCTTGCTCAAACGGCTCCTATCGTTTCCCAATACCATCGGAACATGGCCGAAGGTCGGCAGCGGGCCCTCCAGGGCGTTGTAAAGCTGAATCTGTTTGGGCGTGTTCATCACGTGGTCGTCTCCGCGGATAACCGTGTTGATTCCCATGGTCAGGTCGTCGACTACCACGCAAAAATTATAAGTCGGGGTGCCGTCGCTGCGGGCAATGATAAAATCGTCCATTTCAGCGTTTTGAAATACAATGTTTCCCTTAATCACGTCTGAAAGTACGGTTGTGCCGGCCAGCGGGGCCTTAAACCGGACAACGGCATCCGCTGTTTTTAAGAGGCCTTTTTCCCGGCAGGTGCCGTCATATTTTGGTTTGCCGCCGGCAGCCATCCCTTTCTGGCGCATGACTTCCAATTCCTGCGGGGAACAGGTACAGTAATAGGCCGCTTCTTTATCCAGAAGCCGCTGAATATATTGCTGATAGATATCCAGCCGCTTAGACTGGAAATAAGGGCCGTCATCCCAGTCGATCCCTAGCCATTCAAGTCCGCTAAATATGGCTTCCACAGAATCCTGGGTCGACCGCGCCGTGTCGGTATCTTCGATCCTAAGGACAAATTTACCTTTCATGTGACGGGCATAAAGCCAGTTAAACAGGGCCGTACGGGCGCCGCCCACATGGAGAAACCCGGTGGGGCTGGGGGGGAAACGAGTTACGATGGGGTCCATTTTTGCCTGCCATTATCAGTAATAGTTAGAATGTAGCTTTTTATAACAATCTAAAATTATGGTAAATAATTAAAAATGTCATTTAAAATGAGCATTTAGATTAGTAATAGATTCAATCGCCGAGAAAAGATGAAAACCGGAAAACCCGGTGCAACGTGAACATTTACGGCAGCCATGAGACGGTTGCATCGGGCAATCAAGTCTCATTACCGACAAAATCGTTTCAAAATATGTTATATAATCAAGATGATACAATGTTTTTAGCTAAATCCGGGATAATTTTTAGAAGCCTCAATAGCATACTTGCCGATTGTGTACAAGCGGTCAAAAAAAAATATGAAAATTCTTGACATTCAAATTTATTTTGATTACTAGAAGGGCTCTTGAAAATAAATTAGTGATTATCGTTAAATATCAATTAAAATCAAATATTTAGGAGATTACTCATGGCAAATCCAAAACACAGAACATCTAAGTCAAAACGGGATATGCGTCGTTCACACGACAAATTAACCGCACCGAACGTTTCCACCTGCCCGCAATGCGGAGAGACCAAACTGCCGCACCATGCCTGCCCAAGTTGTGGATCCTACAAAGGGCGAACCGTAATTGAATCGAAAGACGAATAAGTTTAGGAGGAGTGATATCAATGTCGTTATCTCAGACTGAAGCCGGCTCTAATTTGATCGGACTGGATCCGGATTCGAGAAAAATGGTCCTTGACACTGTTAAGGACCTGCGCAAGCGGCTTCTGACCAAAGATAGAATTCTCGAATTTGACAAAAAAGAAGTGTTTCCCGAGGCCGACATTCGCAAGATGCTGGATCCGGAGATCGGCCTTCAGCTTCTTTTTATTCCGGAAGCCTATGGCGGCATCGGTGGCGGGGCCAGGGACAGTTGTGCGATTACCAGGGAGATGGGCCGCATCTGTCTGGGGGTCGCCACCGCTTTTTTTGCCATTCAACTGGGCGCAGACCCCCTGCTGGTGGGCGCGACCGAGGAGCAAAAAAAGAAATGGCTGGGGGCGATTGCGGAGGGAAACTCACTGGTTGCCTATGCCGTAACGGAACCGGATGCCGGCAGCAACCTGGCGGCCTTAACCACCACAGCGGACCCGGTTCGGGATGATTCGGGAAAAATCATCGGCTACAACGTAAACGGCAACAAGCAGTTCATTTCCACCGGCGGGTATGCCGACTTTATTACCCTGCTGGCCAAAACACCCGAGGGGCCCACCTTTTTTGTGGTTGAGAAAGGAACCAAGGGTTTCGTTCAGGGAAAGGGTGAAGAGAAGCACGGCATCCGGGCTTCCAATACATCGCCGCTTTCATTCAGCGATGTTTTTGTGCCGGTTGAAAATCTGATAGGCGGAGTCCCCGGGGTCGGTTTGAAACAGGCCAACGAGGTGTTCGGATATACGCGTCTGATGGTGGCAGCAATGGGGCTTGGGGCCGGGGAGTCGGCGCTGGGCATCGTTATCCCATATGCCAAAGAACGGATTCAGTTCGGATCGCCCTTGTCCGAGAAGCAGGGCTATACGCACAAGCTGGTGGTGCCCAATGCCGTCCGGCTGGAAGCCGCCGCCGCCTATCTGGATGAAGTTGCGCTGCGGTTTGATTCGGGCGAGAAGGACCTTCAGGTGGAAGGGTCCATCGCCAAATTCTTTGCAACCGAAGCCGCCAACAAAACGGCGGACGATGCCATTCAGGCCCTGGGCGGGTACGGATACATCGCCGAGTTCGAAGTTGAAAAAATAAAACGGGACGTCAAAATCACCTGCATTTACGAAGGGACCAGCGAAATCCAGCAAAATATCATCAGTACGTTCCGCTGGAAGAAAACCCGTAAAACAAAAGGTGAGTACTACGGGGCCATGGCAACTGAAATGGAAAAATTAGACCAAACGGCCCCTGATGCCGGCGGCCGTTATTATGGGCTGGCTGCGGTCGCTTTAAATAGTGCCATCGATCTGGTTCATGACCGCCGTTTGACAAAAGAGCAGCATGTCATGTTTCTACTGGCCGATATGATGACCTATGTGGAAGTCGGCGCCAGCCTGGCGCGCAAGGCAAAGCGGCTGGCTGAATCCAAGGCCAGGGATGCGGAAAGGATTAAAACGATTTCCAGGGTTTTTGCCGCCGAGGTGGCCCAGCTGGTTGCGCAAAATATTCTTAAGATCGTGAAGGGGACCGGCGCTTTTGACGAAAAAGAGGCCGCGGCTTTTATGAAAGCGGTGGCGCATGACCAGTTGATTTGCGGCTGCCAGAACGTTGTCAGAGACATGGATAAGGTCGCGGATAGATTGTTCGGGAGGTAAAAATGCCGGAAGATGGCAAACGTACGATTGTAATAACAGGCGGATCCAGGGGGATCGGACGCGCGATATGTCTTGCAATGGCGCAGCCGGAAAGCCGGATATATTTTAATTTTTATCCGGAAGATCCTGCTGCCGCAGATACCGAAAAAGAGATTGCCGCGCTGGGAAGCGAAGTTAAAAGCGCCTGTGTCAATGTGGTTTCGGAAAAGGAAGTTTCGGAATTCCTGGACAACATCATCAAAGAAACCGGGCGGATTGATGTGCTGGTCAACAATGCCGGCATTACCCGGGACAGTCTTCTGGTCCGGATGAAGGAAGCAGACTGGGATGCGGTCTTGAATGTGAATCTGAAAGGCGCATTTCACTGTACCCGGATAGCGGCCAAACAGATGATGAAGCAGCGTTCCGGCTGTATCATTAATATTGCGTCCATCGTCGGCGTCACCGGCAATGCCGGGCAGGCGAATTATGTGGTGTCCAAGGCCGGGATCATCGGGCTGACAAAGACGGCCGCAAAGGAGCTGGCGCCCCGGGGAATTACGGTCAATGCAGTCGCCCCCGGGTTTATTGAAACCGACATGACGGACGCACTGCCGGAAAACATTAAGAATGCCATGCTCGGCCAGATTCCACTGGGCCGGGCGGGGAAGCCGGAAGATGTGGCCGATATGGTTGCATTTCTGGCGTCGGAACAAGCGGCCTATATCACGGGTCAGGTAATTCACGTAAGTGGCGGAATGTACATCTAATAAGGAGGAAAATTTCATGTCCGTAGAGGATAAAGTAAAAAAAATAATTGCAGAGAAGCTCAGTGTTGAATTGGAAGAGGTGGTTCCGGAAGCATCTTTTGTGGATGATCTGGGGGCAGATTCGCTGGACCTGGTGGAACTGATCATGTCGATGGAAGAAGAATTTGATATCGATATTTCCGATGAGGATGCAGAGAAACTGGTAACGGTCAAAGATGCCATTGATTACATTAACTCGCATTAATTCGGCAGCGTCTATCGATCGTATTTGAGAAACCATACATATCGGTGGGAATTGGACAGGCTGCAGGGATTCCTTGGGTTTGGGGCGATATTTTTCAGCGCTGAACCGTCGCAATCAACATGGCGATAAAGGAGGATTTTTTGGACAGACGGGTTGTTATAACAGGGGTGGGACTGGTAACCCCTTTGGGGATCGGCGTTAATGAGACCTGGACGGCAATTTGTGCCGGCAAATCAGGTATCGGTGAAATTACCCGGTTTGATACCGCTCAGTATGATACCAAAATTGCCGGAGAGATAAAAAATTTTAATCCGGAAGATTTTTTGCCGAAAAAAGAGGCCCGGCGCATGCAGCCGTTCATTTCCTACGCCATTGCCGCAGCGCGGATGGCCCTGGATGATTCCGGCCTCGTGATCGACAGCCGCAACGCGGATCAGGTCGGCGTCATTACCGGATGCGGCCTGGGCGGACTTTCCTGGCTGGAAGAGCACAGTGTTCTCATCCATGAAAAAGGACCCAAAAAAGTCAGTCCGTTTTTTATTCCCCTGATGATCGGCAATATGGCTCCGGGCATGATCTCCATCCAGTTCGGCGCCAAGGGTCCCAATGTTTCCATTGCCACGGCCTGCGCAGCCGGCGCGCATGCCGTGGGCGATGCTTACAGCATTATTCAAAGGGGCGGGGCCGAGGCGATGATCGCCGGTGGGGTGGAATCCGTGATTACACCCACTTGCGTTGCCGGGTTCAATGCCATGAAGGCCCTGTCGACCCGCAACGGAGATCCCCAAAAAGCGTCCCGCCCCTTTGACCGGGATCGGGATGGTTTTGTGGTGGGGGAAGGCTGCGGCATTGTGATTTTAGAGACCCTTGAAGGTGCGCTGGAAAGGGGGGCTCATATCTATGCCGAGATGATCGGATATGGAATGAGCGGAGACGGGCATCATATCACGGCGCCGTCGCCGGACGGCGAAGGTGCGGCCCGGTGCATGCAGGCGGCGCTTCGCAGCGCCGGAATCAGTTATGATAAGGTTGAGTACATCAACGCCCACGGCACCTCGACCCAGATGAACGACCTTTTTGAAACCCGGGCGGTAAAGACCGTATTCAAGGAAAAAGCCAAGTCCATACCCATCAGCTCTACTAAATCCATGACCGGGCATCTGCTGGGGGGCGCCGGCGGAGTGGAAACCGTTTTCACAGCCCTGACGATTCATGACGGTGTGATTCCCCCGACCATAAACCTGGATCACCCCGGCGAAGAATGTGACCTGGATTATGTTCCCCATACAGCCCGCAAACAGGAAGTCAAAGTTGCCATGACCAATTCTTTTGGTTTCGGCGGAACCAATGCGTCACTCATTCTAAGCAAGTATTTTCAATAATTGATAAGAATTCTATTTTGAGGAGAGACTGTATCGAAAATTTATGGATGTGTGGCAAAAAAATAAGATGCCTGCCTTTGATTTTCTATTTTACCTCGTTCTAAAATTAGATGATTTTGATCTCAAATCATCAACTCAAGTGGGAAACTGATATTTATTGCCATAAAGACAAAAACAGATAGAATCCATACAATATGTAAGTCCAATTGACAGATTGTAAGGATTATTGGTATAAGCAGTTTCATGATACCTCGGATAATGTCAGAGAAAATAATTGCGTTAGCCCGTCAGTATCCTGTGGTCGCCCTTACCGGACCACGCCAATCCGGTAAAACAACGTTGGTACGGGAAGTTTTTCCCAATCGAGCGTATGTCAACCTGGAAGATCCGGATACGCGGGAATTTGCTGTCTCCGACCCCCGTCGATTTCTGGAGTCTCATCCTGAAGGAGCCATACTGGATGAAGTCCAGCGCGTACCTGAGCTTTTCTCTTACATTCAGACTCGGGTAGATGCATCCAGCAGGGAAGGGCTTTATATTTTGACCGGATCCTTTAACTTTAGTCTAATGGAAGGCATCAGCCAGTCACTGGCCGGCCGGGTTGCCATCTTGAATTTGCTTCCCTTTTCTTATGAAGAACTCGATCAAGCCGATCAAGTGTCCCAGCCTTTGGAATCCCTTCTTTTTGCAGGCGGATATCCGCGGATCTATGACAAGCAACTTTCGCCG
>JARGFK010000114.1 GCA_029211065.1 Desulfobacterales bacterium | reverse complement strand
CGGCTGCTGCCCGGCAATATTGATCGAGAAGCCGCCGGCATCCCTTCACTATAAGAGCGGTTAATAGGACGCTTACGTTTATCCCTGGGTCAGCCTCGGCCGGTTTACCGGTTATATCTTCAAAGTAAAAACTAAAGGCGTATTAATAAAAGGGTGGAAGAATCACAAAGGATCCATTCTTGTCTGCGGGTTTCCATCTATTTTGGGGTATTTTCTCATCCTGGTTGCATTCACCCTCGAACGGATGAGTTATATTGTTGGTCTAAGGCAGATGTTCCAAATCTTCCATATCCTTATTTGATTCGCTTGATTCTATCCAGATATCCATGTCTGCAGTTGCGCGTGGACAGCCGTGATAGCCGACTGCATACCCTCCGACGAGCAGATACTTAACTCTGTGTAAGTTCAGCAGCCTCAAAAAATCTTTGAAGTCTGGATGTAACTCGATTTCGGCCATACACCATCCTTCGATTTATCTCGATAGCCTCAATTCGCTCAAGAGGTGTTTTTGAAAGCCAATAGTTTTTTTCTTCCTCGATATCATCAAGGGAGGTAACCGTAACTATTTTTTTGTTCAGTTGTGGAAGAATATCCATGCCTATAACCTTTAAAAGCATCGTGATGCTGCTAAGCTTTATACAACATATCCTATTGAAAAAGCAAGGTAAATATACTGTGGGATGGATTCATGTCGGTGGATGATGATTGGTCGCGACCGAACGCCCGCGACACCGGATGAATGGCGTAATAAGGTAAGCTGTAAAATTCTTATCTGCCTTTCCATTTCAGGCCTTACTTTAGTCCGATCAGATCCCGCCTGCCCAGCGCTCTCAGGAATTGCGAAACCGACACTTCGGCCTCTTTCGGGTGCAGACTGTATTTGTCGGCAAACAGTTCGATGACCTGGCGGACGGAACGCTTGCCGTCGAAAAGCTCCCAGACCGATGTGCCCAGTACATCCAGCTGCAGTTTTTTTATTCGGACCTTACTGTCGCTGGGACCTCCCAAACGTCGAATTACCCTGGTAAACCAGGGCTGCTTATAGTCCGGATATGACAACAGAATTTCACCGGATTCAAGGCGTGACTCCTGAACCAGCCCCCCCTTGACCGGTATGCAGGCCATGGCCTGGGCGCGGGTCAACTTAACAGCAGGTTGCTTTTGCCTAAACACATCCAAATCCTTTGCAGATCATACTAAAAACAGGGGGAGGCAAAGGGCGCCGCCCTTGGACCCGAACCGCCAGAATCCGGTTTTGTTCTTCTATGTGCCACATGTGAAGCTGCTGTAAAGATGGTCGTATTTTAAGCCGGTTCGCCAGCCGCGACCATCTGCCGGCAGCCCGGGGAAAGGTCCATTCCACCGTCTGGGGATCTTCACTAAAAACGGGCTCCGGCGCCGATGACGGAAAGGAAGCAACAGACCCGGCGAACCCGACCAAGTCCCTGCCGGCAAGCAGGATCGAGGCCGGCCCCCAGCGGTTTAAAATGACGGTATGCTTTTTTGAGGTAAATTTCAGTTCAAAATATCCGGCTGCAAAGCGATGTCGCCACAATTTAAAATGGGCCGGCATCCTGGCGCGGATATCAAATACCGACCAGAGGATTTGGTCGTCTGGTCGATGATCCTGAAAAGAAGCGAGCAGCTCCAGGGCAAGGGCATTGTTGACAGCGGGGCTGCTCCGGTAAAACTGTATAAGGGTGGCGGTCCCGCAGAACGGGCAGTACAGGGTGGCTCCCATACCGCTGAAGTGAGGACCCTGCCACCTAAAACCGTCTGCTTGAAAAGATTCCAGGGCCTGCTGCCAGTCAGCCGGAAGCGTCCACGGGCGGATGGTTTTTCCCAGGCTCTTTTTATGGCGGCTGGAAAGCTGCTGCAAGTGCCGGGCGTGGGAAAAATTTCCTTTAATCCGGCCCCATTTTATTTCCATTACGGGTGCGGAATCATGTTCCAGCATTAGGTAATGGTTTCCCATTTCGGCTGGAACCCATCCCTCGGGTGCCCTAAAGCGGACTCCGTTCCAGGCGATTTCATGGGAAAGTTTTAAATGGGGTGATGACATTAATACACTTTTACAGTGTCTCGAAAATTCTATGCACGATCTTGGCTGTATAACAGATGCGCAAATCACATGAAATTATCTCAAAAATACGAATATCGAAACCCGAAATCCGAAACAAATCCGAAATTCAAATGACCAAAATTATATGCAAAAGTTAAAGTGCGATCTTCCAGGTCATAATGTTTTGGATTTTGATTTTTGGTCACTTGAATTTGTTTCGAGCTTCGAAATTCGGATTTCGGATTTTCCCGTCAATGACAAGTGGGTTAAACATAATCATTTTGATATCATTTATATTTGCCTGTTTGGATGACAAAAGATATAGAACGGGGCACGAGTAGTTGCTATTTAGGAAGCAGGCGGTCCCAGCGAACCGAGCCGGATTTTTTCTCGGAATGTTGGGGCGGTTTTGCTGTGCGAAGGTCAGGATATTTTTTTTCAAAACAGATGCGCTCTTGTTCAAGGAGGTTGGCCAGGGTGATCTTAACGGCGTTTCCCAACTTTTCTTCTTCATCCTTGGTGTTGTGCTGGAGGATCATACTGATCTGATTGTTTTGGCTGTCGGTAAAGGACCATTTCCAGGCAATCATGATGTGGAAGGGGTCTCCCCGCCATTCCAGCGGTTCGCCAAAGCGGGCTTTATAGTGTTTTAAAAGGGCTTCGTAAAACTTTTTGGTTGAGTCGGCATATTTAAGCTTAATACGGAGGATGCCGCCGGGGACTGCACAATTGCCGTAGCTGATCAGGCCGCTTTTAAATTCATCTACTGCGGTCATCTCAACCTCGGTGAGATACTCCGCATATCGGATGGGCATGGCCGTTTCCATTTTTACCCGGTCTTTATACTCGGAAATATTTGCGCCCAAAACGAAACCGCCGATTTGTGAGGGCGCCTGGGCCGGGCACAGGGTGGGAAAAAGCAAAAGCGGCAGCGCCAAGCTCAGAATGAGTGTTTTTTTCATAAACCACCTTTTTGATTCTTCCAGCTCTCAGCCGGGATAAAGGGGTTCCAGGATTCAACGGGTCAAGGTTTCAAGTTTAAATTTCACTTGAATCCTGGAATCCCAGAACCCTTGAACCCTCAAAAGAGCATCAATTAATTGGAGATAGTGTGTATTTATTATCTTAAAAGAGGGTGGAAGCCAAGGATTTTTTTAACCTACTTAATAGGCCAGACGCCCCAGCGATTTCAGAATCAGGGTAAATCCCATTGCGAGCATGCCGGTTAACCCCATGCCGCAGGAAAATCCCGCCAAAAGGACCGGCGCGTATTGACGCCACATGGCGCCATAGCGCTTTAAAAAGAAAAAGCGTCCCAACAGGGCCCCCAGCACTTCCAGGATCATGCCATGGGGGGTGCTTTGACCCAAACCGCGGACAACGCCGTAAATCAGCAGAATCGGCAGCCCCAGCAGTGACAGCACAAAATAAGAAACAATGCCCAGGCCCATGCCGGCCAGAACATAGGTTGCATTTAATGCCTGATAAAACAAAGAATTTCCTTCCAGCGTCGACGTTTGCATCAGGAGGGTATTCAGGGCCTGAAGATGCCAAAGCTCCTGGGCATAGGGGTAATTGGCGGACGGGATGGGGGCCAGACGCCAGATGAACTGAGAAAAAAGCAGACTGGCGATGATCACCACCGGAAACACCACGATTTCCGCTTTGATAATGCCGCGAATGCTGGTACCGGTCAGTTCGATCTGCCTGAAATTAACCGTGGCCTCTCCGTAATTGTGGATGGGGATGGGGGCATACCAGATTTCAATGCCCTGGTAGCCGAAAAATCTGGCGCCGGCGATAAAGCTGGCTTCGCGAACCAGGGGCAGGCTGACAAACTGGCCGGCAATCCCCTCCATCCGGGCGGTTATGTAAGACACCAGCGGTGTGTAGATAAAGCCGTAGCCCAGGAAAAATATCCAGGGAAAGTTGGGCACCAGCCAGATACACAAGCCGACATAGGACAGGGTTGAAAACACATAAATGCCGATGGATATCCAGAAGTTGAAATCCCCCCTGCCGGCAGGGGGATGAAACAGGTCCTTTAAGCTGCCGCGGCTGCCGGACCCTTTTTCCCCGAACGAGCGCAAGACATGCCAGATACCGATAAAGGCGATTGAAAGACCCAGCCCGATACCGAAGCTCATGTAAAAGTCAAAGTTGTTTGCAAAGACCGTATCCACGGTTTCCATGCCCAGATGCCATCGTTTCAGGACGCCGTGCTGATAAAGGATCGGGTTGGCCACAACCGTTATCACCAGACCGATCAATCCCCCCATGACCGCCCAGAAGGGTAGCACCATACCGATGAACATCAGACCCATATCCAGCTGGATACCGGTGGCAACGGCCGGCAAGATTCCTTCGGTATAGCGGGTCAGTTCCACCCAGGGGATCGGGATGAGCCGAACCGGTTCGGTAAAAAGGAGGCCGGTAACCGAGGGCATCAACACATAAATACCGCCGAATGCGAGGCCGATGACCCCGCCGATGGAAAAAACGCGCCATTTCCAGCTTTTTTGCTTATCTTCAGCCGATTCAGCCAGGGCCATGGTTCCCAGGGCGCCCACCGGCGCCATGGGAAAGGGCAGTTTCTCTACGTCGGATGTGATGCGGTAAAGGGCATATCCCAGGCCGAAATGGTCGACCCGTTGAATAAACTGGGTCCCCGCCAGCAGCAGGATCGGGATCAGCCAGTCCCGGTGAAAAAATGATCGTTCCACCAGCGCCAGCGAACCGGGCTGGGGGGCAACCCAGGTGGGGATATATTCGGTCAGCCCCAGCATGCGGGCTGCGTCGGACTGGACCAGATACTGGTTCCACAGCAGTCCCTGGAACGGAGAGGCCAGTGCCGCCCCGGCCATGAAGTAGAGGATAAAAATTTCCTGCTGTTTGAGTTCCGTATAAGAACGCTTGGCGATTTCGGCAAACAGTATAATGGTCACCCAGCGGGCGGCCGGTCCAATGCCGGTGCCGATAACCAGCTGAAGATACATGCTGCCCGGCATCATCAGAAACCCGATAAAGACGGCGCCCACAATGGCTTTCCAGTCAAAGCCTTCTTCAAAGTGGTCCGGCGTCTTTAATAGATCTCTGTATTCCTGTAATTCTTTGTCTTCGTACATTTAAATAGCTTTCACCCACAGCCGCACGATGGTTATGGGGTTCAGGTCTAAAAACACCATTTATCTGTTGTTGGTTCAAGTAGGCTGAAGACTGAAGGCTGAAGGCTATAAAACCGCGGAAGGCGCGAGTTAAGCCATTCAAGACTTTTTTTGGTTTTTTCGATCTTTAATTCAAAGTTTTTGTGTAATCGCACATGATTACCCTTCAGTCTTCAGCCTAAACCCCTTCAGCCTATTTTTAACTCGGCAAGACCTGATAACTTGCATAATTAAAGAGCCCCACCACGGCCCAAATGCCTCCCATCAGAAAATCACCGATGATCAGGCCGATGAAGAAATATCGGAACCGTTTAAACAAGGCCACTCCGCCATAGCGCATGCAGAGGGCATTTGCCAGCCAGCCGATGAAAAAGCTGAACCACAGAATCCACATGGCGGAACTGTAGGCCGCCAGATAACCGATGGGATGCAGCGGCCACCAGTATACGCGGTGATAGCATATTGCCAGAAAGAGCATGACGACGGCGCCGGCGGCTGCGAAGATCAGGACCCAGCGCCCCGGTTTTACGGGCGTTTCCACCAGGCTGTAGATGTTGTCATAAACCGCCACGGTGGTTCGGGTTGCCCAGTCCAGCTCCAGTTCGCGAATGCCGTATTTATAACAAAGGGCCAGCATGGCAACAAAGGAGACGCCAACGGCCGCTATCAGGGTGATGACAATGCCGCTTAAAATGAGCTTCCGGTTTTGGGCATTATGGGTTGTCTTGCTGGCATGGAGCAGGGACGGCATGAGCGACTCCCGCAGGTCGACAAACAGGACTTTTTGAACAACACCGGCCACAAGGAGACCGACATGGGTAAAAAACTTGGGGCCGAAAAAAGCCAATAAACCGTCGATGGGGGCAACCGTTAGCGTAAAATAAGCGAGCCCGCCCTGACAGATGACCCGCATGGCGACCAGCATGACCATAAAAAATGCGCCGACTACCAGAATGGAAAACAAAAAAGGGAGGCCGAAGTAATAACACCAGCTAACGATGGCAAAGCCGCCGACAACAAACCCCCAGAATGAAAAACGGGTGGAAATCCACTGGGTGTCGGCCGCCATTCCTTTTTCAAAGCCGACGGCCTGGCGGACAATATTCAAAAAATGATGACGTGCCAGCCAGAAAAGATAAAGAAAAAAGACGCCATAGGCGCCGATCATCTGGGTTTCTTCCGGTCGGGACAAGGTCGGCCCGAAAGTAATGCCCAGAGCGGCAGCAGGGATATTATAACCCAAAAGACCCATCAGCCCCATCAGGAGCCCCCCCAGCATGAAAAAAAACCAGAAGGAAAAGGAGATCTGCTTGGAAGTCAGAAAAGCAAAACCGATAAAAGCCGGATAGATATAAATTTTAAGTTTATAAAACCCTGCGAAAAGGCCCTGCTTGGGAAAGTAAGATCCGGCCAGGATCAGGGTGGGGATCTGGGGGACGTCCGGAAAATAGAAGTTCAACCCGTTGATCAGATGCAGGAAAACAGGGACCAGCATGCCGGTCAATAGAAAACGGTTGAAAAAAAAGCGCCCCAGCCCCTTTTCATCCAGCGCTTCTTCCATCAGTTCCGGGACCCGCAGGAGGGGGAAATTCATGCGTTCTTTGTAAAGGGGCTGTCCGCTCAACAGGTTGACAATGCAGAGCATGACAAAATAGCACAGAAAGATAAAGCTCCCCCACACCATCAGCGGCGTCAGCCAGGACTGCCAGGGAATTCCCTGCAGCACCTCCCACCAGCCCATCTGGCGACCGCCGGCCAGGCCGTTATACAAACCGGAAATGGCTTCCTCGCTTTGGGGATACCAGATCCGGGGAAGGAGCGGATGCAGAACCTCACTCCAGCGGTTTTCAGCCGTGGCAAAATAATAGGGGGCGGTCAGGTTGATAAAAAAGGTGCGGACCAGACCGGTATAGGCGATACCCGAAGCCAGGACCATCAGTATCCAGGCAACCAGAAGCTCCCTGCCGGTAAAAAGACCGTGGCCCTTAAAAATTTTGCGGACAATTGCCACCAAAACGGTCAGCCATACCAGCACAAAAAAAGGCGCCAGGGGAAAATGTCCGCCGCCAAGGTGGGTTCCCTGCAGATAAGCATTGTTAAAAGGGGTAATGGCGCAGATGATCACGGCCAGTAAGATCCCCAGCAATATGGCCCGGAATCGTATGCGATAAGTCCCGGCGGCGGTGCCTTCTTCCGCTATGGCGCTTTCGTCGGCAATGGGTCTATTTTCTGCGGTCATTACTTAGTAATCTCATTCGTAAATTCGGTGACGTATTCTGCAAACAGGATTTAATTATATTTCCCTGAAAAAATCCCCCTTGCCCCCTTTGATAAAGGGGGAATTCCGCATCGGCGGGACCCTTCCCTTTCGTAAAGGGAGGTTGCCTGCCTGTGCGTGCCCGCACGCAGACAGGGGAGGGATTTTAAGAGGTTATCGCATCTTGATTTCTCCGGTTCATTTCTCGGGCGCTTCTGTTTTCGTTGGCATGATCAGGCTTTCAAAATAATCACGGGACGCTTCATCCAGCGAGCGCCAGATCAGCAGTTGTTTTCGCAGCGCGTGCAGAAAGGCCTTGTTGATCCGCCGCCAGGCGTTCGCTTCCCCTGATTTGCGCGACAGGCGTATTTTAATTTCAAGAAAACCGGCTTCCCCTTCGGCCGGGCAGAACTGCACTTCGATCTTCTGCATAATGCCGAAATCAAACGGCGCCAGCCACACGTTGGTATGGAGCTGCAGGCAGGCGTCCATAGCGCAGGCGCCGTCGGGGCCGGCCGCATCCGGTTTGGCGGTTGTCGGACTGACCGGGCAGGCAAAATCAAAAAAGATTTCATCGGTGGAAAAAACGCCGTGGGAGACATCCTGATGACTTTTGAAATAATCCAAAAGATAGCCCCCGATACTATTATGCTCTTTGTACTCCATCAGGAAGGGAAGGGTCAGTTCGATGATGTTGTCCTTCGCCTGGGGGAGCGTCCAGGAACGATTGACATCCGGTATGGCGATTTCTGCGGCCACCCGGGAGGGATAGATAACGGAGACCAAGACAACCAGGATGACCAGCAGCATGGCGGCAACACCGGACAGCGAGGAGTAGTTCACCGTGATGCCGGCCCATAGAGACGTTCCGGCAAAAAGATAGGCGCTGGTCTGGGCCAGGAGGTATCCCAGCACCACGCTGAGAACGGCAAACGCCATGGCCTCGGCGATGAATAGAAACGAGACATGCGACGGCGCCAGCCCCACCGATGTGTATATGCCGATTTCCCGTTTTCTTTCGTAAACACTTCCGATCATGGTGTTCAAGACGATAAAGATGGAAATAATGAGAGGTATGGCGATATTGGGAACGCCGCTGTAGCTCATGGCGTCGCTGGCGTTATACAAAAATGTTCCGTCCTTTTCCCCGCTGAAAAGGGTCAGCCCGAAACGGTCGACCATTTCATCCGCCAGCGCCTGAACATCTGCGTTTGCGGTGGGGCGTATAGACAGGGCTTTAAGGTGGCCGCCTGCCGCCAACAGGGGACGGAAAGGGATGATCAGGGTCAGGTCGCCGGAGGTATGCTGGTAGCGGCTTTGAAACGCGCTTATATCGTCGCCCGATTCCACCGCATCCATTTCAACCTCGGTCATTTCAACGGCAGCCTCACTGGGAAACGTCACCGGGGTGAGCGGTTCACCGTCAAGGTCGGCCAGATCCATCAGTTTCGATCCGGAAAATGTTCCCACCACCCTGTAGGGAACGCCCCAGAGCAGAACGCTGTATCCTTCCGGTTTGCGGGGGTCGATGCCTAAGCTGTTCGCTATCCGGTCCGGCAGGAGAATGACCTGGCGTTCGTTTTCGTTGAACCAGCGGCCGCCGATGAGCAGCCCGTCCGCGGCGGTCAGCAGGGTTTCCTGGTGGGACAGGCCCACCAGGCCCTGGGCCTCCTGGATTTTGTCATTAAAGCGAATGGGGATCGGGGTGGACTGGGTCCGGTCTTCGGCTTCCAGCCAGACCCGCGGCAATACGATCCCGCTTTTTTCAAAGGCGTTTGAAAATATACCATAGGTTTCCGGCGGCAGGCTCTGCCAGTTGGTGGATTTAAACAGCAAGCCCTGGTAAGGCGGTTGTTCCTGGTAGCGCAGGCGGGCATGATGCCGCATGGTCTTTACCGAAGTAAAGCTCATGATGGTAAAGGTCAGGATAATCAATGTGGCGCAGGTCAGCAGGGTTCGCAGCCGCCGCCGCCGCAGGTTGCTGACACCCAGGAAAAAAGAAGCCACAAAGGCTTTCCATTGGCTGATTTCTTCGGCCTTGATATGGCGGGCGCGCCGCTGCAGCAGAATCATTTCATCTTCGAACCGGAAAAATATGATGAGCGTCACCATCAGGGACAGCCCCATGATAAAAAAAGCCAGGATGACCACCATGGGACTGTAAGCCAGCTGAAAGGCCGGATGGACTTTATAGATGACCGTAATCAGCAGAATCAGGATGGTCGCAAACGCAATGATTCTTTTATAAATGTCCGAATAGCAGAATAAAAATCGTTCCAGGCAGAATGCGAACGGGACAAAAAGGGCGATATAAAACAAGACGCCGAAGAGGACATCTTTTTGGGTCTTTTCCACGTCATCATATACCCGGCTGGCCAGCGCCCATGACCGGGAAGACAATTCCGCAAAACGGTCGTATAATTTGTCGTCAAGCGCCTTTTCAGCCGCCTGCAGCGCTCCGGTCCCTTCACGCTGGAGGTTGCGGATGCGCTCGTTAAAGATGCCGTGGGTTTCAAGATTGGCCATGCGGGGGGCCAGCAGCATCCACATGTCCCGGGCGATTCTATATTCGGTCAGTTTCAGCAGGGGCCAGTCGTCAACGAGGTAGCCGACACCTTCAGGATGTTTTTCGCTGCCGTTTGTCAGGATCAGTTTGTTCTGGATTACATTATCCGACAGGGTCATTTTGTAATGCGTTCCGCTCTCTAGAAAGACCGAAGCAATCGTGGACGAGCGGGTATCGATCCGGCTCCACCAGTAACGCAGGGGCGGCGCCTCCCGGCTGCCGTCGAGGAGCCGTATTTTCGTCATGTAATGAAAATTGCGCGGTTCCAGCAGGTTGAACATCACGGACTGCCGGCAGCTAAACATCACCAGGTCGGTTTCCATGGCGCGGCGCTGCATCTTAACGCGATAGGCCGACTTGCCGGTTTTTTCCTTGTCGATGGCCCACATGATTCCGCCGGTTTCAGGTTCAAGGCGGTAGCCCTCAAGGATGACCTTGTCCAGCACATGTTTCCTATCCGCGACCCCTTTGAGTTCAAACCTTCCCATGTGGTCAACCATGGCATGGTAGCTGGCGGGGCCCTGAAAGGCGAGGATAATGCTTTCAAGAGCCGGCTGGTCGGCAAACAGCTCGCCATGGCGCAGAAATTTTGCGCGTCCGCTGACCGTTGCAAATCCATTGCGGGGCAGGGTGCCGGCCTGAAGGGCGGGCGCCTGGGCCATGGCGCCGATGAGACCGGAAACCATGGCGCTCTGGCGGGCGGCAAATTCAATATTGACGGTGTCGGGCCGGTCATAAGGGGTTCCCCAATAGTTTCGGGCATCATTGACGGTGGCAAAGGTAACACCCAGGTACCCGGCCAGGGCGCTGATTTCACCGCCCATGGGGGGATTGTCCAGGAAATAGCTTCGCCAGGGCCGGCGGCTGCTGGGCCGAAGGGTATCTTGAAAAAATCCGGGAGACCCAAGGGATTGTTCCAGGTTTACGGCACTTTCCCGCAGGACGCTGTCCAGCGCGCTATAGGCCGATACCCGGTTAATCGTTGGCTTTAACGGGTAAAGCCAGCCGCTGTTAAAGGCGCCGAAACCGTCCCCGTGGCTGGAGAGATGCAGAGAAACCACCGCGCCGATTTCTTTGGTCCTGGCAATGGAGCGAAAATCGCCGGCGCTGTTAAGCTGGTCCCGCTGCTTTTTGGCATCGGCCAGAATCGCCTGCTGGTCTTTGACGGCAAGGGGGACAATTATTTCCAGCTTCAGCCGTTCTTCCGGGGTCAGATTGTTAAAATCGGACCGCCAGCTCAAGCGGCGCAGGACCAACCGCTGCTGGGCCAGCGCCTGGATCGTTTGCTTTTTGCCCTCATCCTGCTCCTGCATCCGCAGCCGCATGAGCATCCGTGAAATCAAATCCACTTCGGTTTTAATCCGTTCGATGACGGCATCCTTTATCGCGCCGTCCAGGGTTTTTTCTGCCGCGTCGGCAGCGACAGGTTCGCCCGGAGAAAATGCTTTAAGCCCCGTGATGACCTTTTGGGTATTCTTAACGATTTCCCTAAAATATTTTTTGCGGTCCCGAATCTCCTTGGAGCGTTCCCATATGCTCCAGATGAGTTCGCGCATACCGGCCAGGGTCTGGGCATGTCCGCCGGTTGCCACCAGCAGGATGGGTCTTTTGGGCGGGTTTTCCTTGAGTGTGCGGGCTAAATCCAGGAGGGTGGCGATGCCGACGGCCTCATCAGCTCCGGGTGAACGTTCGGCGACCAAAGGGGTGCTGTCGTAAAAAGCTTCCACCAGCAGGAGATCTTCGCTGTTTTCGGCGTTGCTGCCGGGGACCAGGCAATAGATGTTTTCAGCGACCGCTTCCTGCCAGAGGATATCCGAGTTCAGGCGAACTACAGGAGCTACCGGGCCGTTTCCGGCAGACTCGAATTGCCCGAAAAGCTCCCGAGCCTTCTGGAGCGGTAACCAGAAACGCGGAAAGGGGATCGGTGAAAATTCCATTTTTTCCCTGAAAAACGTTTTGGAGGTCGGGCCCCGGTCGATATAAATCAAAGCTTTGGCGCCGAAGTTGGCAGCATTTTGCCAGTTTTTGCCGGAGTCGAGTTCCATCAGAACGATGGCCCCTTCCAGCGTCTTGCCGTTAAAGTCGGCCAGGTTGCCGGAACCGACATAGACCAGCGGTCCTGAAAAACCCTGGGGCGGTATGGTGCCGGGGGAAACGGCGTTGCTCCGGATCGGGAAAAGGGGGATGTTCAGATTTTGATCCGCTAAAAAGAGGGTGCTGTTTTGATGCTGAAGAACCGGGACGGAAAACTGATGAACGCCGATTTCCTTAAATCCGAGATCGGAAAACCGTTTATGAATGTATTCAGCGGCAGCCTTGTTGCCCGGGGTCCCGGTGCTTCGATCCCCCAGGGCCGACAGGGACCGAATGTCATCCATAAAACCATTGGGATGCGCTGCCTCCACCCGGGCGCCGGCCGGAAGTGGGGTCAGGAGGGACGCCAGTTGAATAGCACCCAGCAGTATCCCCATCAAAAAGATACGGCGCCGAGTGTTGCGGCGCTGATGGATGAAAGTGAAAACGGTTGACATGTCCTCCGCCTGTTATTTGCGAATATCGATCTGGCCGACCGAAATGGAGAGTTCTTCGCGGCTTTCGATTTTATCGACACGGCCGTCACGTATCCAGACCACGTGATCCGAAACATTCAGCATTTTAAGGTCATGGGTGGCGGATATGACGGTGACGTTTCTTTCCCGGCTGAGCTGTTTGAGCAGCTTGATGATCTCTTCGCCGGTGGTCAGATCCAGGTTGCCGGTGGGTTCGTCCGCCAGGATAATGGCGGGATCGTTGGCCAGGGCACGGGCAACGGCGACCCGCTGCTGCTGGCCGCCGGAAAGTTCAAACGGCTTGTGGCTGAACCGATCCCCGAGCCCTACCAGTTTCAGGAGCTGCAACCCCTTTTCAACGGCCCGGTCGTTATTCATGCCGGCAAATGTCATGGGAAGGGTAACGTTTTCAAGGGCGGTCATCACCGGAATAATATTAAACGTTTGAAAAATATAACCGATTTTGCGGCAACGCAGCCAGGCCAGCTCATAGGCGTCCAGCTGGGCGATGTCGACCTCGTCGATAAAGACCTTGCCGGCGGTGGGTTTGTCAAGACCGCCGATCATGTTGAAAAGGGTGCTTTTGCCTGAACCGGACGGTCCCATTATGGAAATATATTCACCGGCAGCAATCTCAAGGTCGATACCCTTTAGCGCGGTAACGTCTATTTTACCCAGTTTGAATGTTTTGGTGACTCCGGAAACCCGGACAATGTTGCGTGATTCGTTTTTAACTGTCATGAGGATGCCTTGTTATTCCGGCCTTTACGATCTATAAATTAAAAATTTGGCTACTTGTAATTACACAGGCGAATAGGCTAAAGACTGAAGGCTGATTACTCATTCAGGTCTGTACGCTTGATCAGTTCCGATTTGTTTACCATTCTCTACGGACAACGGACAACCCGCAAAGGACATCGAAATTTTCGTTTAACGAATGTGAAGGCTTTCGCCATCGTATAAAAGTAGGTAGCTAACGAGATCTCCCGGTTATTGTTCGACCCGCATGGCTTCCACCGGCTGCATTTTTGCGGCCACCAGAGCCGGATACAGAACGCCCAGAAGGCTCAGCAGGCATCCCACCCCCGTTGCCAGCAGCAGTGAATTAACTACATGGGCCCACGAAATGTTATTCAGCGCTACTGAGCCGAAATGCAGCAGGCCGCTCAGCAGGGCAAACAGGGCCCCCAGCAGACTGCCGGCGCCGGCGCCGGCGATTCCCTGCATGCCGGCTTCCAGCAGAAAAAGGCGCAGAACAAAACGGTCCAGCGCTCCGAGGCATTTCATGGTGCCGATCTCGCGAAATCGCTCCGTAACCGCCATGAGCTGAGCGTTGACGATCCCCACCACGCATACCAGCAGGGATAGAATGACGATCCAGCGCTGCTTGGGGCCGCTTTCAACCCGGGTGTCCCGGGGACCGAGGTCGTATCCGGATTGAATCAGGGCTTGGCGCAGGTTAAAATCCCGGGTGGCCAGCAGGCCGTTGGCCACATCGTTGGTTACGTTCACAAAGCTTAAAAAAGAGACGGCCAGCACCAGGCTCATGGTGGTGATCAGGGATCGAAAAAAGCGGACCTTGATGCTTTTAAATGCAATTTCCACCGACTTCATAAAAGGCAGAACCACCAGCCGGTCGACCCGGTCGGCTGAACGCATTGCTTTGGTGGAATTCATACGTAGTTTCAATTGTTAATTATGCCTGTTTAAAAAGGAACGTCAAGGAAACTGAATCTGGAAAGAACTAAGCTTTACTCAATTTAATTAGCACAAATGAAAAAGCAAGTAAATGATAATACTTCCTATTTGGGGCCTCGGTCATTCATTAAAGAAAGCGCTGGAAAATATTAAATATGAGGAGTATCTTTGGTGCCGAATTCGTTTAAAATCCCCCCTCGCCCCCCTTTACAAAGCTGAGCTTTACCCACACTTGACACAGGGGGGTTAGGGTCCGTTTTTCATTGGAGGAGGATGTTGTTGAGTCAGGATGCCGTATATCTCAGTTGCCGTCTCCAAACGCTGCAGGCCTCGCCAGAGAGTTTGGGTGCCAGGGAAGCCATCACTTTTTCTTCCCAGATGGCCGCCCATAGATCCGATCATGTAGATCGCCTCGCGCAAAGTTGGCGGTTCTTCAGGAGCAATTGGCGTTTTGTTGACATAGCAACACAGCGCTTTCCACTCGATATCTTTGAAGAACACTGTGCAGGGCACCTCTGGTGTCTCTCGGCCCAGCATGGTCAGATGATATATGCGCCAAGCCACGACCATATCAAC
>JARGFK010000113.1 GCA_029211065.1 Desulfobacterales bacterium | reverse complement strand
ATTCTGGACCCAGTTGGATAGTTCATCGGCGACAAGTTTCTTCTTGCCGTATACATAGCCTTCAAAGGCGCCGACTGTCGCTGCGAATTCATATATTTTCGTATATAGATGCATGTTTAATTTCCTCCTGCAGGCGTGTGGGAAATGAAAAAGAAACGGCTACGGGGCTGACCTTAAAATAACACGAGCATAGACATTGGGTTTTGGTTTGTCAACCGGAGTGTTCCATCCAAACCCCAATCGCAGGCGAATATCCTGCTTATCGGTCCAAGTCTTAAAAAGATCTCTTCTTTAATGCCGGTTTGCTCGAGGGGCATTTCTTGACAGCCAGTGCATGGATCTGTATAGTCCCGAAACCGCTATACACGATGAGGCGTTCTGTAAACCAGCAGAATTCTTCATTACCGTTGCCGATGAACTGGGTGATATGGCTCCTGTCTACGCGATTTTATCAGCTTTTTTATACGCCCTTTCCAATGTGATCACTAAAAAAGGGTTTCAATACGCCAGTCCCATTTATGCCGCCGTCATCAGTCTATTGTCATGTTTTGCAGCCTCACTGATTCTATGCCTGTTTGTTTTTTCGCCCGAATATTTTTTGAACAATGCAATATTGTTTTTCTTGGCTGCCGGCGCTATAGGCCCATTCCTGGGTAGACTTTTTCTGTATGCGTCCATTGATCGTGTCGGACCCTCCATTGCATCCACCCTGTTTGAGTCCAAGCCGCTGTTTTCGGTGCTTTTAGCGGTAATGGTGCTGGGAGAAAGTTTATCCCCAGCCATTATTACGGGGCTGACTATGATGATGGCCGGGACGGTCATCATCAGCTTTGAGAGAGAGGGCGGTGAGATTTCCAAGAAATGGACCCGGAAGGATTTGTTTGTTCCATTGCTGGCGGGCCTCTGCTATGGCGGCTCACACGTTCTTAGAAAACCGGGGATAACCGCCATTCCGGTCCCCATTGTAGCCGTCATGTTTCAGAATGCCAGCGCTTTGGCGTTGGCCCCGTTGCTGTCTGTGTTTAGTAAAAAACAGCCGCCCGCTATTTCAAACCGCAAAGCCGCCTGGGCTATTTTCATATTTGCCGGTATACTTCAGGTAGGGGCCCAATGGTCTCTGTTTGCGGCACTAAAATATGGAACTGTTGTGGTGGTGTCTCCCCTGACGTCCTTGTCCACCCTATTTGTTTTGATACTGGCGGCGTTTTTTCTCAGGGAAGTCGAGCGGATAACCTGGAAGATCGTCGCAGGAGCCATTTTGATCATTTCCGCCACAGTGGTATTGACAGCCTTTTCGTAAAAATATGGTTTGAATCGGTCATTTTAATCCGGGCGGCATTATTTCTCAAACGCCGCACTAAATACCTCTTGACATTCTCCGGGATAAGGGTATAAAAATTCAATTAAATAGCTACAATTTAGCTATCTGCAATTTCCGAAAATCTTGCCCGAAAATCCCTCTCCTCTTTGGAGAGTAATTGCTGCAAGTGCCAATCTGACGCGGGTGGCATTTGCGATTCGCCCGACTAAAAAAAGGTGTCCCTTATATCAAACTTGCGCCGGTGACGGAAATAAGGGTAATCCCTGATAAATCTTCATAATTATTTTTGAATTTCTATTTCCTGAAATAATAGTGTTTCCATGTCGGCCGGAATTGCTCGATTCCTTCTGAAATTGTAAGATCTTCAGTGAGGTAAAGGGCTTTTAGAAACGACGACCTTGGCACATAGATAATCCCAAAATATATCTGTTTAACTGTGACGCTTGTCAATTAAGTTGTGGCCGGGAGGCTGGTCCTTTATTTCAACATAATCAATACATTTTAAACTGAAAGAGGGGTTGTGATGAAACGGAAACTTTTTTTAATCATCGTGGTATGGGCAGCTGTGTTGATTCCCGTTGTAATCGGTCATGCCAAACCGTTCTATGAAGGTAAAGTGATTCAGTTGATCGTTACGACAAAGCCAGGCGGCGGTTTTGACTCCTATGCCCGTTTACTGGCCGGGACTATGGAAAAATACTTGCCGGGCAGCACCATCATCGTCAAAAATGTTCCCGGAGCCGGTCATATCATTGGAACCAATCTGATTTATGAAGCTAAACCAAACGGCCTGACATTTGGAACATTTGAACGATCACTGGTTGCCACCCAAGTAGCAGGATTGAAAGGCGTTAAATTTGATCTGAGCAAAATGAGTTGGCTGGGTTCACCGGCATCTGATCCGCGTGCCTTTGTCGTGGCTAAACATACATCTTATCAAACTTTGGATGAAGCGATAAAGTCAAAAGAACGGATTCGGTTTGCGGCTTCCGGTATAGGTACGACGGATTATTTGGATCCGGTTTTGATCGCAAAAATGCTTGGGGCAGAAAAATGGCAAATTATTACCGGATACGCAGGGCAGGAAGACCAATTGGCCATGATCCGGGGCGAGATTGACGCGGTTGTTACCTCATGGAGTAATGGAAAAAGTTTTATCGAAAGTGGAGAAGGAAGAGTTTTAATGTTCAACAATGATACACCGGTATCGGGATATGAGGAATATCCGCTGCTTAAGGATATCGTCGCTAAAGAATATCAGCCACTCATCGATCTCCTGCTCTTCATGGTGATGTTTAACCGACCTTTTGCCGGCCCACCGGATATTCCGCCGGACCGTCTTGCAGTTTTAAGAGAGGCCTTCAGAAAAACATGGCACGATCCGGAATTGCTGAAAAAGGCCGAAATGATGAAGAGACCCATTAATTACATCGGATACGCCGAGGGTGAAAAATTGATCAAAAATGCATTAAACCAACCGCCAGAGGTCGTCAAACTGATCAAAGAAGCCTATGGAAAATAATTGAGAACCTTATGAAGGAAAGAATGGATTTATCATTATTAAAGGAGGTCAAAGGGATATGAATCCTCAAAGCGAAACCGAAGAAGTAAAGTGGGACATGTGGCAGAAAAAACGGATATTTGTTAGGGAACTTTCGGGAAAATATGCTGAAATATACGAGAACCTTCTCAAACAGCCCCGGGTGTATAAAAGCAAAAACATACCCTTTAAGGGCGGGCCGATTTTTTTCCATAAACGTGCCATAGATCCCAAAACCGCTTCGATTACCCAGACAATTGAATCTCATATCGATGTGTTGGCCCCCGGCGCCTATGGACAGAAACATGGCCACATGAACAGCGCACTTTTTTACATCCTGGATGGCAAGGGTTATGATGTGCATGAAAAGATCCGCTATGACTGGGAGGCGGGCGATGTCTGCATCGTAGAAAACGGATGTGTTCATCAGCATTTCAATGATGAATCTGAAAAACCGGCACGTTACATTGTTTTCAAGGCAAAACCCCTGTTTCTCTTTTTCCATCTGATGTTTCAAAAAAATGTGACCTATCCGTCCGTGGAACCCAAACCGGGGTGGGAAAATTATCAGGCGGAAGATTAAGAAGGGAGGGAATTCATGCAGTACGAAGAAGCTAAAAAGGCCGTAAAAGGTGATAAACGCGCCAATTTTTATCAGGAGTTTCTGGAGCAGTCAAAAACGTTTAGAGCGGAATATCAAAATCGCAAAAACGTAGTCAAGGCGGAAGAAATGCCCTGGGATGATTCCGTCCAGGGCCGCATCAAACACATGGTGAATGAAAAGATGAATACCCGCGAATGCGCTATTGACCTGTACCAGCAGTTTTTAACGCCGGGAGGCGCCAGCGGCAAACACCGTCACATGTCGGAGGAGATATTATACGTATTGGAGGGAGAGGGGTATGATCTGCATTGGGATGTCAAATTCGAATGCACGGAAACCTATGCCTGGGACTGGGAGAAAGAACCCAAGAAATTTAGATGGGAGGAGGGCGACTATGTTTATATCCCCCCCTATACGACCCACCAGCACTTTAATGGCGATAACGATAAACCGGCCCGGTTTATCTCGGCGACCAACCGGATTGTAAAAGCCGTGGGCTTTGACTGGATGGAGCAGGTTGAACCGGCCCCGGATTACAAGCGATGATTTAAATTAAGTGTCACGGGCGAGAGCCCGTAGAAATCTACCTGGAGGTAAACTGAAATGCATAAGGATCTGAGAGACTGGGTTGAAAAAGCGGATAAGATGGGCAGAGTGGTTCGGATTAAGGGCGCACACTGGGATAAGGAAATGGGGACCTTGGCTGAATTGTTTTGTACGAAAAAAGGACTGGAGACGCCGACCCTGTTATTTGAAAATATACCGGGTTGTGAAAAAGGATACCGGGTATTGTTTCATGAGTTGATCACCCCTTGGGCGGTGGCCTTAACCATGGATATTCCGCTGGCGTATGAATCCCTGGTGGATCTGGTAAAAGCTGCCCACCAGAAAGTCGAAAATATCAAACCCCTTCCAATCAAAAAAGTCAAAAAAGGACCGGTCCAGGAAAACATATACCGGGGTGACGAAGTCAATCTGTTGAAATTTCCGGTCCCGCTGTTTTCGGAGTTTGACGGTGGTCGCTATATCGGTACTTCGGATGTCGTCATCATGAAAGATCCGGACAGCGGCTACATCAATCTGGGGACATACCGTATGCAGCTCTACGATGAAAAATCCGCGACGCTCTTTATATCTCCAGGGAAGCACGCCAATATCATCCGGCAAAAATATTGGGAAAAAGGACTGCCCTGTCCGGTGGCAGTGAGTCTGGGCCAGGACCCCTGTCTGGCGCTGTTTGCCGGAAATGAAGTCCCCTTCGGCATCAGTGAATATGAGCTGGTGGGCGGCTTAAAGGGGAAACCGGTCGAAGTGGTGGAAGCTCCGGAAACCGGACTGCCGATTCCTGCAAATTCAGAGATTGTCATCGAAGGGTATTGTTATCCCGATGACAACAAACCCGAAGGGCCGTTTCCGGAATGGACCGGTTATTATGGCAGCTCCAGCAGGAAAGAGCCGGTGATGCGGGTCAAAACCGTTCTGCATCGCAACGATCCCATTCTGACGGCCCGGCATGAAATACGCAACAAAGCCTTTGATTTCAGATCGCTGATGCGATCCGCCCTGCTCTGGAAGGAGCTGGAGACGGCCGGGATACCGGAAGTGAAAGGCGTCTGGCGCTATGAACAGGCAGGGTCACGATATTTCAATGTCGTATCGATCAAACAACGGTATTACGGGCATGCCCGCCAGGTGCTTCATGTTGCGGCCCAGACCACTGCCGGCGCGTATGCCGGCCGTTGGGTGGTGGTGGTGGATGAGGACATCGACCCGGCCAATATTCATGAAGTGCTGTGGGCCATGGCAACCCGCTGCCAGCCGGCTACCGACATAGAGTTTATCAACCGATCGCGCAGCACGCCCCTTGACCCGCTCTGCTTTGACAAGAATAAAAACTACTATACATCGCTTGCCCTGGTGGATGCTTGCATTCCTTATGAAGAAAAAGAAAACTTTCCCCGGGCAACCGGTGCGCCCGTGGAATACGCCAAGGAGATTTACGAAAAGTGGCGTAAACTTTTTAAATAATTGTTAGAGGTATTAAGAATTCCGATAAACATAAAAGGAGGGGGCAGTATGAAAAGGAAAACTTGTTTAATCTTCCTGGTCGGGGTCCTGACACTTTTATTAATCGCATCGGCAATTATCACCCATGCGGTTGCCGCTGAAACCTACCCTGAAAAAGACATCCTCTGGATCATACCTTTACGGGCCGGGGGTGGATACGATACCTATTCCAGAAGAATAGCGCCGGTGATGTCGAAATATCTCCCCAACAAGGTCAATGTGGTGGCTAAAAATATCACAGGCGCCGGCGGAATTACCGGTGTCAGTACCGTCTTTAAATCCAAGCCGGATGGTTATACCATCGGACTGGCGGCCTATCCCGGTATGGCCGTGGCAAATATGACCATGGATATCGGCTTTGACCCCGACAAGCTGACCCCTCTGGCCCAGATCGCGGTCAGCGAACAGGCGCTGTTTGTTTCGAGCAAATCAAAGATAAAATCATATGATGACTTAAAGAAGATGAAGGGCGTCCGGCTGGGGACAACATCAAGGGGCGCGTCCATGTATTCCTTTTCGCTCGTGGCCAGTAAGACCATGGCTTTTGACGCCGAACTGGTGACAGGCTACGGTGGAACTTCTGCCATAATACCGGCGATCATGAGAGGGGATGTCGACGGCGCCGTGCTGAACCTGACGCAGCTCAAAAAATATATCGAAAGCGGTGATTTAAGACCCGTTTTCACATTTACCTCCAAACGGCATGAATTGACACCGGATGTGCCTTGCGTGGCGGAACTGGGCGTTCCGGAAGCGACGGCGGTTCAAGACTACAAGATGCTGTTTGCGCCTCCCGGGCTGCCAAAAGACCGTACGGATATTCTCAAAAAATCGCTGGTCGATTCGTTTAATGACAAGGGGCTGCTGGAGTGGTCGCAGAAATCAAGCATGCCGCTGGAACTGAAAATGGATGCGGAAATGAAGGCTGAAATAGATAAAATGACACGGGTTTATGGTCAGTACAAAGACCTGTTGAAATAGATTGAAAGCATACTGGGATAATGAATTCTACCGGGATGCTTTTTTCTAAGGGGGCGCTATGGGTTTGTTCGAGGCAATGACGTCTGCTTTATTTAAAGCCTTTGAACTACAGAATTTATTATATGTTTCACTGGGAACGATTATCGGCCTTTTGTTCGGCTGCCTGCCCGGCCTGTCAAGCGTTGTGGGGCTCAGTTTGCTGCTGCCCCTGACGTTCGGCATGGACCCGATGTCCGGCATGTTTCTGTATGCCGGCGTCATGGGCGCCAACCCGTTTGGGGGATCCATCAGCGCCATTTTAATCAATACACCCGGAACGGCCGTCAATGTCGCCACCTGTTTTGACGGCTACCCCATGACGCAGCGGGGCGAAGCCGGACGGGCCTTGGGGATTTCAGCAACCGCTTCCGGTCTGGGAGCGATTTTTGGTCTGGTAATATTGATCGCATTGATTCCGGTAGTGCGCCAGACGATTATGCTTTTCGGCCCGCCGGAGTTTTTGATGTTTATCCTGTTCGGCCTAAGTTCCATTGTTGTCGCATCCCGCGGCAATATGATCAAAGGCCTGCTGGGGGGTGGGTTAGGCATGCTGCTGGCCAGCGTGGGGAGGAGTCCGATCACCGGGTCCATTCGATTCAGCCGCGACATTCAGTATTTCTGGGACGGCATCGAATTGATACCCTTTGTGATCGGCATGTTTGCCTTGTCCGAAGTGATCAACCTGACGGTAACGGGCAAGACTAAAATTGCCACGCAAAAGATTGAAACCAAGATCAGTGGAGTCTGGGAAGGTGTCAAGGATGTGTTCAGGCATAAAGTCTGTTTTTTCAGAAGCTCTGCCATCGGCACCCTGATTGGAATCATTCCGGGTATCGGCGGGGCAACGGCGAATTTTATCGCCTACACCGTCGCCATGCAGACGTCCAAACATCCTGAAAAGTTCGGAACCGGAACCCCTGAAGGGGTTGTGGCGGCGGAGTCGGCCAACAACGCCAAAGAAGGAGGATCGCTATTGCCCACGGTGGGATTCGGCATACCGGGCAGTGTGGAGATGGCGGTATTGCTGGGCGCCTTTATCCTTCACGGGCTGGTGCCCGGCCCGCTGCTGATCAAAGAAAATTTGGATATTGTCTGGGCCATTATCTGGGGGTTGGTTTTTTCCAATGTTTTAGCTTCCACGTTCGGGCTGCTGGCCGCAAAGTTTTTGGTCCGGGTTTCTTTCATCGAGGTGTCCATCATTATCCCGGTGGTCGCCGCGATTTCCCTGACCGGCGCTTATGCCAACAGAGGCAACATTATTGATATGCTGATGGCGGTGATGTTTGGGTTTTTCAGCTATTTTATGCGGCGGAACGGATTTCCGGTCATCACCCTGGTGATCGGGTTTGTCCTGGGCAAACTAGCGGAAGTGTCTTTTTTCCAGTCCCTGATGGTATCCCGGGGTGATTATTTTGTTTTCTTTAAACGGCCGCTTCCCTTGACATTATTTATCCTCCTGCTGCTGGTTTTGATTCTTCCCTTCATCCGGCAAAAGGGCAAGCAAAAGGATGGCGCATGAAAAAGAAGGAAGGCATCATTTTCGCCGCGTTGCTGGTCTGCCTGGTCGGGACGGCGCTTATCACAAGTTTTTCTTATAACCCGAAAACCCGGCTGGTTCCCGTGATCGTAGGATGCGTCAGTCTGATCTTAGGTTTTATTATTTTTTTGGGAGAACTTTTTCCGCGATTCAGACAATTATTTGAAGTCGACTTGTTTACCCGTGACAAGATCGTAGCGCGCGAAAAACCCCAAGGAAGATGGGATGAAAAAAAAGGGTTGACCATCGCAGTCTTCTGGCTGGTGCTTTTTGCGGTTCTGTTGTTTCTGGCGGGCTTTAATATTGCCGTACCGGTCTGCGTAATGGTTTATGTCAGATTTTTTGGAAAACAGACCTGGCCAATGTCCCTGGCGATAACGGCGATGATATGGGTATTCATCTATGGGCTGTTCCAGGTCATTATGGATTATACCCTGTTTGAAGGCATCCTGTTCGGCGGAATTGTTTAATCGGCGTTTTCTCTTCATTAGATTCAACCCAATTTTATGAACGCATAACGACAAAAATAATAAAAAGGAGTTGATGACATATGTATGGCTGGCGCGCCAAAGTCGGGCATGTTTCACCTTCACGCGGCGACACCCTGGTGTATGAATTTTATCAGGTCGCACCTAAAGGAGTCATGTTGCTGAATACGACCGGGACCATTCGAAAGATCGACAAAAACGACATCGAGAAGCAGCTGCAGCGGATCGAGGAAAACGTCCTTGATCTGGTTGAGACAGGGGCGGATGTTATTTTTGTTGGCGGCGGTCCGGTGATTGCATCCCAGGGATATGAAAAGGGGAAGGAGATCTTCCGCCGACTGCAGGAACGCGCGGGTGTTCCGGTGCTGGCCTCGCTGGAAACCGTTGAGATGGCATTAGGTCATCTTAAGCTAAAATCACTTGCGATTGCTTCTCCCTATGAAGAAGAACACAACCGGCGCGTTTCGCAGTTTCTGGAACAGGCCGGATTTACTGTCAGATACGCCCAAGGGCTGGGAATACGAAAAAACACGGAAATCGGCAATCTTCCCACCTATGCGTCTTATCGGATAGGAAAAAAAGTTTCCGGCGAAGCTAAAGGTGACATCGATGGCCTATACCTGCCGTGTTCGCGCTGGGCGACGATTGAAACGGTGCAGCTGTTGGAAAACGACACCGGTAAACCGGTGGTGAGCAACAGCCTGGCCATGATCTGGGCGGCCCTGCACATTTTAGGGATTCGTGAAACAATTGATGGATACGGAACACTTTTAAAAACCTTATGTGGTTCAAAAGGAGGTTCGCTATGAGAAGAAGTTTCATTTTGGCAATAGCGCTTGTGTTTCTGGTGATGGCTATCTCCGCTGATAACGCAACGGCAAAGCCGTTTTACGAGGGCAAGATCCTGACCCTGATGGTGGGCACCAAGCCGGGGGGCGGTTTTGATACCTATGCCCGCCTGATTGCGGTCTATATGAAGAAGCACCTGCCGGGCAGCGAAATTATTGTCAAAAATGTGCCCGGTGCAGGACACGTGCTATGTGTCAACCAGTTATACAAAAAAAAACCTGACGGGCTTACATTTGCGCTGTTTTCAAGATCCCTCATCGCCACCCAGGTTGCAGAAGTCAAGGGGGTGAAATTTGATCTCGGCAAATTAAGCTGGCTGGGTTCCTGTGCTTCCGGCATCCGTTCTTTGATGGTCGGTAAAAATACGCCTTATAAGACCCTGGATGATTTAGTCAAAGGGGACCGGGTCCGGTTTGCCGCCCAAGGGGTCGGCAGCATGGATTACATGGACCCGTTGCTGGTTGCAAAGATGCTGGGAGCCAAAAACTGGGTGATCTCAACCGGCTACGGCGGCGGTGAAGGCGAGATGGCCATCATCCGGGGCGAACTGGATGCCGCCTTTATGACCTGGGGGTCTTCGGGAAAGAAGTTTTTGGAAGAAGCCCGGGCGTTAATGTTTAACAATGACCAACCGGTCGAAGGCTATGAGCAAATTCCGATTTTACCGAATATTGCTCCCAAGGAGTATGCCGGTCTGGTGGACCTGATGCTGTTCATGGTCCGTTTCAACCGTCCCGTTGCCGGTCCTCCCGGAATTCCGGCTGACCGGTTGAAGATACTCCAGGACGCCTTTAAACAGGCATGCCAGGACCCGGAACTGCTCGAACAGGCCAAAAAAATCGACGTGCCGATTCTTTTCATCGGCGCGGAAGAGGGCGAAAAACTCGTTAAAAATGCCCTGAATCAGCCGCCTGAAATTGTCAAGCTTTTGAAAGAATCATACGGCGTTCAGAATTAGGCTGGAGTGTTGAGAGGACAGATTGCGTTGGGGTCGGCTTAGGTGTTTTCACGCGTTGAAACAGGAAGTTTCCTCCGGCATGAAGACAGGCTCCCTTATTTTTATGAAACATTCGCAGAATACCCCGCCATTCATGGCGGGGATGAATGCGATGCGGGGGTAAGGGGGATGTAATCCCCCTCCAAGCCCTTTAAGATGCCCCGCGTTTTAACGCGGGGAGCTTCACTATGGTCGTAAAAATTTTTTCAAGGTACTGACCGTTTCGTTGTCCTGAGTTAGGGCAGCGATTATCATTGCTTCCAGTTCAGCCCCGGACTGAAAATGGATCAGAAGTTTGGCCTTTTTTGCGGATTCCAGGAAGCCTTTATCCTGGAGGGTCTCTTGAAAGGCTTTTCGCAAAAACTGTTTTTGCTCTTCCGGTACACCGGGAGGGGCGGCAAACGGTCTTCCGATGGCAGCCATCGCATCCATGAGTGCCACCAGGCTTTTCATCGGCGGCGATGCCAGATCTGTCAAAAATGGAACTGTTGATAGATCTGGGGCTTTTGCTCCCCATTGCAGCACCGGTTGCAGCAGGCCCTTTTTTATGTCTTTCATAACGGCGGCATAGGAGCCGATTCGTCCGTTTACCGTACCCTTTTGCAGGGCTTCGGTTGTTTGAGCGCCGCCGTAGTAGGGAATAATTTCAAGATTCAAGTTTAAAATATTTCGTAACAGCATGCCGTCGTTATAGGCGGAACCCCCGATTCCGGAACTGGGGATCATCAGCGGTTTTCCGGACTTTTGGAGATCTTCAATGGTTTGTTGGGGAAGGTCTGCCCGCACTGCCAGCAGTCGTGGGGTAACAGTGGCGTTGGCCAGCCAGGTAAATTTTTCCAGAACAAATTGAATTCCTTTTGTACCGGCAAGCTGGGCCGTCAAAAGACCGGAATTGAAAGTGCCGAACGTCAGGCCGTCAGGCTGCGACCGATAGATGGCATTGGCGCCGTCGATCATTCCATTGCCCGGGATGTTTCTGATACTGATTTTATTTGCCTGAAGAAATTTTTCGAGGGTGGCAGCGATCAGCCGCCCGTAGATGTCGTAATTGCCGACCGGACGGGTGGCCACAATCAATGACAGGTCTTTATTTCTAAATAAAGATCGCGGCATATTCATCCAGTCGATTCATGGCCCCGTTTTTTGATAAAAGCGTCATCAATCATGGTCCCAATGCTGTTCAAATTTAGCCGGCAGACCCAGCAGTTTGGCCGGGTTGTCCCGGACCATGATTTTTAAGCTGCTCTCGTCAACACCGGAAACCAGCAAGCGGCCGACAAACATGCGCAGAAACTCAGGACCCGGGGGCGGCCATTCCATAAAGGTGTCGGTACTGAGGATGCAATGCTCCGGACCCAGTTCGGAAATGAAGTCCAGCATCTTGTCCAGAACACTGCCATAGAAAATATTGATGGCGACCAGTTCGACAAAGGCCCCCCGCTTGGTCATTTCTTTTGCCTGCTCTAGGGTGGCGCTCACGCCGCTGGAGAGGGGGTGCGTAAAAATCAGGTTTAAAAAATCGATGCGTTCGGCTTCTTTGGCGACGGCCAGGCTTTCCTCCGGAGAAATATGACCGGTGCACAGGACCAGGTCCATCTCTTTTGCCAGCCGGACGATACTTTGCACGTCCGGTGTCACTTTTCCGGAAGCGTTGACGCAGGTCAATCCGGGTTCAAATTGAAGCGACGGGAACCAGGTTTTCATCATCGTGGCAAAACCGCCTTTTCCCAGTTTATAGCTTGAGCTCCAGGTCGGCAGCCAGACCACCTTGGCGCCCTGACGGGCGGCCGCTTCCACCACCCAGGGGCTAAGACCGCCCACCACGGAATTTAAAACAATGCTGCTGAAACACTCGATACCCGGGACGAGTCGACGCAAATGATACACCCGGCCGGTGCTGGGCCACATCTGGGATTTGATGACGATCCCCCGCATCCCCATGCTCCGGGCCATTTTAAGCATCTCCACATCTTCCAGACGGGCCTTTACGCCCAGGGTGATTTCCGGATAGCCGTGGTAATGCATATCGATGGCGCCCTGGAGCAGGGGGCTGACCCTTTTGGTTTCAGTAACCTTTGCGATGTTTTCGCGATTCATGCTTTTTGACATGGGGGTTTCTCCATTTAACAGCCTGTTAGTGTAGCATGTCACCGCCGTCTACGACGATGCTCTGACCGGTCATGAAATCACTTTCCGCCGATGCCAGGAATATGATCGCGCCGACGAGACTGTCGGGATACTGGACGCGTTTTAAACAGCGTTTCGGCAGGAGGTTGTTTTCGAACCGCTTGAGGCGACGTTCCATGGCTTCTTTATCGTTGGGGTCTTCAGTGACGGTTGCACCGGGCAGCAGGCAGTTCACATTGATGTTGTATGCGCCCAATTCGCGGGCCAGGCTGCGGGTCAGGCCGATGATGCCGGCTTTACTGGCGACATAGTGGACGTAGTTGGGATTTCCAAAAAGAACGCCCGATGAAGAAATGTTGATGATCTTGCCGCTCTGCCGGGCCTTCATCTGGGGGAAAACCGCCCGGCAGCATAACAGCGTTCCTTTGAGGTTGACCGCAAAAACGCGATCCCATTCTTCCAGATCAAGCTCGTAGAAGGGTACGCGTGTGATCTTGACCCTGCCGAAAATGGCGGCATTGTTGATCAGGATGTCGATGCGACCGAAATGTTCCTTGGTTTTTTCAGCCATTTCAAGGGTGCTCTTTTCACTGGACACATCGATTTTTAGCGGCAAGGCCTCTCCTCCGGCCGTCTGGATGTCGGCAGCGGCTTTCCGGGCGGCGTCCAGATTGATATCCGCAATGACGACCTTGGCCCCTTCAGCAGCCATTCCCATAGCATAGGCCCGTCCGATTCCATAGCCGCCGCCGGTTACAATGGCGACTTTGTCTTTGAGTCTCAGTATTTCAGCAGGCATGGTCAGTTTCCTCCTCTAATGCAAAGTGATTGATCAATATTGGAAAAAAGCCGGAACGGCTTCAGACAATCCGGAAGAAATCGTTCGCAGGACAAAAAATGACGCTAAAGCATCTTTAAAAAACTATTAGCTATATTTTAGCGTATTTTCAATGATTATTTTTTAAAAAAACTGATAATGCTAATTAAGGTGGACTTCCGTTCAGCAAACACACAATCCTTTAAGGTCTTTCGTGCCGGAACCGCATTTAGCTTGACACATATATCTTGTCTTTTTATACTGCCAGAAATTTAAGCGCCCACCTGTCAGTCGTTACGATCGTTATCTAACCCCTGCAGCAACAGGGTAAACTCCTATTGCCTGAAAGGAGAACTCAATGGAAAATGTTCACCTCAGCGTTGCGATCAGCGATTATGACCATGTGAAGGATTTTCTGACAGGAACCGTAAGGGCGGAAGGGATTGAAATTACCTACCTGAATCTCGTTCACGAAGAAATATTCTTCCGTTTTATAAAGTTCAGAGAATGGGATGTTTCTGAAATATCATTTGCCAAATACGTCTCGCTGGTTTCCCAGGACGATAACAGCCTGGTCGCAATCCCTGTTTTCCATTCACGCGCATTTCGATTGAGTTCGATCTATATTCACCGGGACGGCGGTATCCGAAAACCGGAGGATCTCGCCGGGAAAAAAGTCGGCATCCCCGAATGGGCCCAGACTGCGTCGGTCTATACGCGCGGGTACCTGGTGCATCAGATCGGTATTCCCCTGGAAAAGATCGACTGGTATCAGGCCGGCGTCAACGATCCGGGCCGGGCTGAGAAAGTTGCCTTAAAAATTCCGGCCGGGGTGCGGTACACCCCGGTGCCCGATCGTTCATTAACGGACCTGTTGCTTTCAAAAGATCTGGATGTCGTGATGACGGCCCGCCCTCCCCAGGCCTTTGTTGACGGCAACCCGGAAATCATTCGGCTGTTTCCGGATTTCATGCCGGTGGAAGAGGCTTACTGGAAGGATACCGGCATATTTCCCATCATGCATATCATTGTTATCCGGGCGGAGGTTCTCCAGCGGCACCCCTGGGTGGCCATGAATCTGTATAAGGCCTTTGAAGAGGCCAAGCGTCGGAGCATTGAACGGGCGCTGGATGTTTCGGCCACGCGCTTTCCGATCCCCTGGGGGTTTGAATTCGCCAACCGCGCCGTCAAGATTTTCGGCAGGGATTACTGGCCCTATGGGATTTCGCCGAACCGGACGACGCTGGAAGCCTTTCTGCAATATACCTATGAACAGGGGGTCTGTCATCGCCGGTTAAAACCGGAGGAATTGTTTCCCAAGTCGGTTCAAAGCTCATATGTCGTTTAGTTCAGGGGTCGGGGAGTTTCGTTACAAACGCCCATGGGGAGAGCCCTTGTCACTTCAGCATTTGTCGACGGTCAGCCCGGAGACAGCCTCCGTGGGAGCCGTAACCAAAGGTTACTGTGCTCCGAACACGCCCCCCAGCCTTTGCGCTGAGCGGCAACAGGCAGAG
>JARGFK010000112.1 GCA_029211065.1 Desulfobacterales bacterium | reverse complement strand
ATCAAAAAAGAAGCCGAGCTTACCGGCAAATTCCCGCCGCCGCATCCAACCGAAAGTGATATCCGCAAGGGATTCGTCTATAAACGGGTGCCGCATGTTACGCTCAAGTCCATTGCCAACAATCCCGACATCAGGGAAGGGATGACCCGCAAACAGATCGACGAAGCCATTGCCCGCCATGCCGACACCGAAACGCTTTTCGACCAGCCCTATGAGGATAACAAAACCCTCCGCGTGACCGGCCCCTTTACGGTGGAAAGCCTATCCCCGCACCGGGTGCTGGCAACCGATGCTGAGAAACAGGAACGGAAAGAAATGGCTGATTTTGCTGAGATGATCCTCGAAAACCTGCGCAAAGCCGGGGTGCAGAATACCAAGAAAGGCGAACGGCTGAAATTCGATACGCTTGACATCTTTGCCGGAAGCTGGATTCATGCCGCCGGAACCTATACCGAAAAAGTTTCCTCTTCTGCAAAGGGTGAAAAGCAGGTTGAAAAAGTCAGGCGCGTGGCAATCTCCATCGGCCCGGAGCAGGGCACCGTCAGCCCGCAGCAGGTCAAAGAGGCTGCCAAGGAAGCTGTCCAGGGCATCGGCTACGATTTGCTCATCGTTTGCGGATTTGCCTTTGACCCGCATGTTTCAGAAGAGACCAAGCGTTACGGCAAACTGAATGTGCTGCCGGCCCGCATGAATCCCGATTTGGCAATGGGCGACGAACTCCTGAAAAAGACCGGAGCCGGGAACCTCTTTATGGTGTTCGGCGAACCCGATGTGGATATTAAAAAGGCCAAGGGAGGCAAGCTGACGGTGGAGATCAAGGGCGTGGACGTGTACGACCCGACCACCGGCCAGATTCGCAGCTCATCCACCGACGACATCGCCTGCTGGTTCATCGATACCGATTACAACGGCGAAAGCTTCTTTGTCCGCCATGCATATTTTACCGGCGCCGACGAACCCTACGACAAACTCAAACGCGCCCTTCGCGCCGAAATCGACGAATCTGCATGGTCGAACCTTTACAGCACCAGTAGCACCCCGTTCGACCCGCCCGAAACAGGCAAAATCGCCGTCAAGGTCATCAACCATTATGGCGACGAGGTGCTTAAGGTTTTCGATGTATAATTTGAAAGAAAACAACGGGGTCAAAAACAACGGGGTCAGATCTCAACATTTCACACGGAAAAACAACGGGGTCAGATCTCAACATTTCACAAATCGGGCGGCGCTGTAGTAAGGCAACCGGGACGTTTTTAAAAAATTAAATAACTTGGAATTTTACTAACCGTTAATTTGGACAGAATAATCCAGCAAGAATAACATCATCGGGGCCGCGCATTGATATTTGACAAATCGGGAGGCGATGCATTGATTATCTGTATGCAACCTACATCGAAGACCGTTTAGCGAAGGGAAACGGGGCAAGCTGGAACTTTATGAGGAGTCATGAGTGAGTGGAAAGGATTCGCTGTGTATAGAGGAGGTCTTACATGAATGTTGTTTATGAACCCAGGGGAAGGGCGCGGGAGTACTCGGAACTCGCATGTAATTTGTATCGTGGATGTACGCATGGATGCCGCTATTGCTATGCGCCCGCTTGCATGCGGACAACCGGGGAAAAATGGCATGCTAAGGCTGAACCTCGAAAAGATATTTTGGAACTCCTCGAAAAAGATGCACAACGCTTAAGGGGTGATTTTCGCTCGATCCTGTTTTGTTTCCTAAGCGATCCCTACCAGCCGCTTGAACGGACCGAACGATTGACGCGGCAGGCTCTTGAAATTGTCTCTAAACACAGACTGAACAATCAGGTGCTGACCAAAGGATGCGCCGATCTGATCCTGGAAGACCTGGGGCTGATGAAGACTGCCCGTACGCAGCTTGGCATCACGCTTTGCTTTGCTGATGATGACGAACGCAGGGAGTGGGAGCCGAACGCTTCGACCGTAGACGACCGGCTGACTGTTTTAAAAGCCGCTCATAAGGCGGGTATCTTTACCTGGGTCAGCCTTGAACCGGTGATTGACCCCGATCAGGCACTTGCGGTAATCCGCATGGCGCATCCGTATGTGAATTTCTGGAAGGTGGGCAAGCTGAATCACATGAAAGAGCATGAAAAGACCGTGGACTGGGGCAAATTTCTTTTCGATGCGGAAACCCTTTTAACAAAACTTGGCGCAAAATACTATATCAAGAACGACCTGCGTTCTTTTTCAATAAAACAATGATATAAAAGCAGTGAAAACATGGATAGACAAAAGAAGATTTTAATCATTGCCGGACCGAATGGGGCGGGTAAAACGACATTCGCCACTGAGTTCCTTCCCCGGGAAGCCGAGTGTCCCAATTTCATCAACGCGGATCTTATTGCCGAAGGTATCAATCCCTTTCGTCCGGAAGCAAGTTCGATTCAAGCATCTAAAATGATGATTGAAATGATGAATACCTATGTGAAAAGGGGCGAGAGTTTTTCCTTTGAGACGACCCTGAGCGGGAAAAACTATGCTAGACTTATTCCAGAATGGCAAAAGGAAGGGTATAAGGTAAAGCTCTATTTTCTAAAGCTTCCTGATCCAGAATTTGCCTTTGCCCGTGTGAAACAGCGTGTAAAGGAGGGGGGGCACAATGTCCCGGAAGATGTGGTTCGTCGACGCTATCATTCCGGGCTGAGCAATTTTGAAAATTTATACAAAGCAATTGTAGATGAATGGGTTCTTGTTGACAATGCAGGAGAGTGGCCTATTTTTATCGATGAAGGAGAAAGACATGACTGATATACAAACGAATAGTGCAACCAAAAAATTGGATGATCCTGACATCAGGCTTGCCGAAACGGCCCTCAGGCGTGCCGCCTTAAAGGCTCGTGAACGGGCTCGACGCTTCGGCCATGGCATTATTATTTACGAAAACGGAAAAATGGTAGAAAAACTCCCAGAAAAAGACGCCTGAACTGGAAGTGAAAAAGATTTGTTATTATCGGAACTTCACAAAGATGGGATTGGATACCAGGATGCCGTGTCCGGTCACATCCATGCGATAGTAAATCTTCTCACCCGGCCGACTGTATTTGTCCTCATAATCTATTTTCATGGGGAGCTTGCCGGTGAAGGTTTCGATTAATTTGCCGGACCGGATCAAACGGACTTTGACCTGGTTTCCCACCGGATTTTTAAATGCCAGCGAGATGTGGATTTTCGGGTGTCCGCTTAACGCAATTTCCCCGCCCAATGTGGCCTTATCACCGGCGCCGCCGCCCGAAACCGAAAATTCTTTGAGAAGAATCTGCTGGGGATAGCTTGTCTGGCTGGCGTACATTCTACCCGCCTTCAGGGCGGCCAGGATGTCGGCTTTTGTTTTTCTGGGAACCAGAAAAACAGTGGGAAAGTCCCCCAGCTTCTGGCCGGATTCGCTGTCTTTATGAAAATCCGCTGTTGCGATCCCCCACACCGGCCGTTCTCTTTTGCCCGTGCAGTATTCAAGCAGGACGCGGTCCCACTCATGTCCCGGTTCGGTTGCGGTGATGGTGTCCCCATATACCGCCGCAAAACCGGTATAGTCGCGGGACCTTTCCAGTACATCCGGGTAGGGTGCTGTATTGAGAAAGACAGGGCCCAGTTTTCTGACGCCCGATTGGGTTTCAAGATAATTCCAGATTGTAAACCCCTCTTTTTGATTTACATAATCAATCAGGAGTTGGTAGGGTGCAATGCCCTGATTGCCGTCGTACTGACTGAAGGGCGAACTTCGAAACGGAAGGGCATCGATCATGCCTAAAAAACAAATCGCGCTGACAATGATGCCGGAAGTTCTGAAAAATCCCTTTTCCTTTAATAAGAAAAGACCGAGAATAAAAGTGATGAAAAATAAGATGGTCCGCGGCAGGAAATGATTCAAAAAACGGTTTGAAAAACCGTTATGAATCACGGGAAGGTTCTGATAGTCCTGCGGTTTTTCCATCCCGATGGTCAACAACCGTTTTTCATGATCATGGGCGGTCAGATTTTTCGATAAAGGCGACCCTTCCCAGTAGTAAAAGGGAACCGATTCCGATCCCGGAATCAGGACCATATCCGGATATTTCTCCCTCGCTTTCTTTACGTCATCGAGGTAGTATTCGGCGCCTTTCCGGTTGATGGAATCTAACTCGACCTTTTTTTTAAGAATATTTCTAAAAGGGAGCACGCCGTATTCCATAACCAGGCGGTCATGGTCGTTCAGAAACAGAACCTCGAATCCCCTTTCCCTTGCCAGTCGGGCAAGACTCGTCACATCATAGATCCCGTCGCTGTAGGTTGTACGCGTGTCGATCAGGCCGTTGACCTGCAGATATTCAGCGGAGAGAACCGGGGAGGACATCCCAAAGAAAAAAAGGAAAATTAAAATCATAATTTTTTTATGTGTCATCACAATTTTATAGTTAACGCTAAAGCATAGCCACGCAATAAGTTTATTTCACCAAATAGGCAAAGCGGTTGATATGATACCGGGAATCGCTATCCAAATCAATAGCGGAAAAACTCCCGGGAATCAATTCCGGCAATTGGACCGATCGTCAGTTGCGGGTGCTGTGACGGAATGTTGTTTCGTCAAACTTGAAGCGGATGCGCATGAACGGCCCTTTGCCCCAGTAGTTGTCGGCGGTCAGGTCGGAATCGAACGCGTCAAAGGAGTATCCCAGGGACAGCCAAAGGTTTTTCACCAGGCGGTAGCCGGCCTCTATGCTGCCGCCATGGGAACGGGAATCGACATCGTGACCGGTCAGGAGCCGGTACTCGGCGCCGATGTCAATGCGGTCGGTGAGATCGTAGATAAATCTAGCTGAAATCAGATCGGTATAGGATTGAAATTCGTTTTCAAGGACCAGTTTGCCGGCGTATTTGCCGATGAGCTGCAGCCTGCGGCTGGTCTGATAGTGTCCTTCCATGGAGCCGATATAGGCATCGCTGTTTTCATCCGGCGTCTGGATCGTATCCTGTTCATTTTTAAGTTCAATTTTCGCCAGGGCATTGAAACGGTCATAGCGCACCGGCCGATAGGCCAACCCCAGGGTGGTGCGGGAGCGGATCCGTTTGCCCTGGTTGCCGCCCAGCACTTCGGAATAATAGCGCTCCCGGGCCAGCAGGGAATAATCCGGGTGCAGTTTATATCCCAGGCCGACTTCGATCAAGTGGCTGATGAGATCGGGATCGGACTTTTCATCCTTGTATTCAAAGCGGGAGGTCAGTTTCAGGCGATCCGTCGGCAGGTACTGCAGACCTGTGGAAACGGCAAAACCGTCGGGTTCGCCCTTGCGCTGTTCCCCGCCGCGGGTGTGCAGGTTTTCCAGTGATACGTTTCCGCCAAGGCTTTCGGTAAGTTTGAATTTGTTGCGCAGGCCGATGACCCGGTAATTGCGGGCGCCGTCGGCGCCGTTTTCCAGGCGGTACTCGCTGTATTCGACCGTGTCTTTGGCAACATCCGCTTCGACGCCGATCAGGGTGCGGTCTTCCCTGCGGTCGTCATAGGTGCCGTATTCCTTGCGGACATAGGTACGGCTGAGGCTATCGATTTTATAGGACAGACCGGCATGGGTCAGGTTATAGCGGTTGTGCTGGAGGTCCTGCTTGTGTCCGTCCAGGAAGGACAGATCCGGCGTGAGCCGGGTCTCCAGGCCTGCCCGGGCGGCGATGAGATCTTCCGGCGTCTCTTCACTGATGTCAAAGGGGTCCCGGCTGGTGAGATTAGCTGCCGGGATATAATCATCTTCCGAGGTTTCATAAGAGATTCCCACCGTGACGGTGGTCTTTTTGTACTTCTTTTCCATGTCTACCGACGACAGGCGGTATTCGCCGTTGTTGAGTTCGTCGGTCTCATTGAAATGTTTGCCGCGCAGGAGAAGGTCCGGCTGCAGGCGATAGGCGGCATCCAGTCCGTATTTCTCAGAGCCGCGCATCACGTCCACGGCGCTGGGGTTGCTGAAATAGCTGCTGAGGTTGCGGTAGTAGCCGCTCAGGTCCAGTCGCTCGGTAGGTTTGCTGCCGATTTCAACTGACCAGCCGTCGCCGGTTTTCGGTGCATAGACATTGTCGATGTCAAATGTCGAATCGGTCTGCGTCCATTCAGCCTTAAGCGTGGTCCGGGCGGGCAGGGTGAAGGTGACATCGCCGCCAAACAGATGGTAGTCGTCCACTTCCTTTTCTTCCACGATGTCGGTTACGCCCAGTTCCATCCAAGGGGTCAGTCTGACGGCGCCGCGCCCCCCGTAAATGTAATATTTCGCTCCGCTGTCTTTGCTTTCATAGCTGACGACAATATATACCGGGTTAAAATCGGCGTCCCGGCTGGAGACCGGCTCTTTGAACAGGATCGAGCCGTCGTCGTAGTTGATGTCGTAGTCGGTCCAGCGTGTCATGAGCTGGCGTTTTAGAACCCGATCGGGCTGCCTGCGGCTGCGGGTCTCCAAGACCACTTTTTCGCTGCCGTCCACAGCCGGGTTGTGCTGGAGATAATAGTACCCGGAAACGCCTTTGGCCGGCAGGATATCCACCACCTGGGTTTGATCGGTGTAGCTGACAAAGGAGCGCAGGCTGAAGCGATCGGTCTGGATGTCGCTCTTAAACCCGTTAAACGAGCGCGAATAGGCGCCTAGTCGTGATTCGTTCAGGTTGGTGTCGTAATCGCCGAACAAGAGCGAGGAGCGGTCCTTGTCCAGGCGGATATAGAGCTTTTCCCGGGACAGCGCTTCATACTCCTGGCGGCTTTCATCGCCGTATATGGGGTATTTCCCTTCGGAGGTCAGATCGGTATCCGGCGTGCGGAACAGCTCGTCGGTTTCTTCCTTGCCGGAATCAAAGGCCGCCGTCAACAGGACGCCCCAGCCGATGTCGCCTTTGACAAAGGCGGCGCCCCTGGCATCGGCAAAGGCGCCGTCGTCAAAGGAGCGGTCTTTTTTCAAAAATTCCCAGCTGCCGCTCTTTTGTCCGTATCCCAGCTTGATTTCGCCGAAGCCCACTGCAAAGAGGTTGCGCAGGTGGGGCGCAAAGAAAATCTTGGCCGTTTCCTTCAGGGTCTCATAGCGGGCCGTGATTTCAGCCGTACGGCTTTCAAAGGGCGCCTGCACGCTGAAAGTCGCACCGCCGTTCTGAACCTCGATCTGGTGCCCGCCGGTCATGGGGTCCCAATCCTTTTCCACTATTTCACCGGCCGTGGTGGCAACGGTGATCATGGCAGGGTAGGGGACAGGATGTCCGTTTTTATCCAGAATGGATACCGACACGGCAGCCCGGGTGCGTCCGTCGGCCGGGATTTCTTTGAGCTGCGGCCGGATGTCGATGCGGTCCGGACTGCCCACCGCCGTCACCCGAATGGCCTGCCGGCCGCGGATATTGTCGAAGGGGTCCTTGATTTGGGCTTGAATTGTATTGACTTCGCCGGTCTTTAAGTCAACGCCCACATATTCTGTAACAGCGACCCTGCCGGGTTGATAGGAGAGGGTCCGGCCGATACGTTTTTCGGAAATGGGCTGGCCGTTGACCTCCAGAGACAGGTGGGTTTCCAGCGGCGCTTTTACCAGGATATGAACATGGCCCTTGGCAATGAGGTCGCCGTCCCGTGGCTTCAGGATGGCGAGATCGGGGGTCATCCCCTTGATCTGCTCTTCCAGGTTCACCGGCGGTCTATCGGCTGTCGACGTTACGGCCGGTTGCGATGTCGCTGCCGGTGCTGTCGTCACCGGGGCAGCCTGCGCAGCAGCGGCTGGTGAGGCACTTTCAGAAACCACCGGCTGAAGTGATGCTTCTGGTTTGGGAGGATCAATTTTTTCAAGTTTATCTTTTTCGGTCGCTGATGATTCAGGCGGCTGCAATACCGGCGGACTTTCCGGTTTGGGCTGCTCACTCGCTGCCGCCGGGGTATCCTGGGCCGGCAGTATCGGGCGCCTGTCATCGCGGACCGTTGTTTTTCGTTTTGCGGCAAAATTGGCCTTGTAAATCTGGCCGTACACCATGTCGACAAACTGGGAAGACGCGCTCCCCAGGAAGCGGTTGGAAATCGGGACCAACTCCACATCTTCCGGCAGGGAGGCGGTATCCACCCGCAGGACGTGGGTGCCGGGCTTGACACCGTAAATGGAAAACTTTCCGTCGGGATCGGTCTCCACGCGGGTGCCGTCTTCCATATAGATCACAACGCCGGGGATGCCGCTTTCCAGCTCGCGACCATCGGCGGTCACATGCTGCTGGAGCGAATCGGCGTTGCTGTCGATGAACACTTTTCCGATGATGGTTCCACTGGACGTGAATACGCCCTGGGTGATTTTTATTTTTTTAGTTGCGATGTTGGAGGTGATGTTTCTGCCCAACGTGCTACCGCCGGCATAGGCACTGTTTTTGCCGTTGCCTTTGGGGCTGTCCGGGCCGAGGACAACCGTATAGCTGATGGTTTTGGACTTGCCGCCCGCGATGGTTCCCAGGAGCCAGATCAGTGTGCGGCTGCGGCCGGTTTCCGGGTCGGCGGCGGCAATGCCGTCCATGCGGGTGGACTTTTTCATATAGCGGAACCCATGGGGCAGGGTATCATACAGTTTGACCGCAGCGGTCGGTGCTGTACCGGGGTTGTTGACGGTGACGCTGTAACCGACAAAGTCGCCGATGGCGGCTTCGTTTTTATTGGCGGTTTTGGTAACCGACAGGCGGCCGGAAGGCGGATCCGCCGGCAGATCCAGGTTCAGGGCAGGGTCCAGGGGAGCGAGGCTGAAGACCTCGCCGCGCGAACCGACCCCGATGACAAATCCCGGCGGCAGATCGGCCGTGGCCACTGACGAGGGGAACGTATAGGGGGCTGCGGGGGTGACATCGAGGTAATAGCTGCCCGGCGGGACCAGCGGGAATGCATAGGAGCCGGTGGGACCGGTGGTGACAATATCGGGCTGGGCGGGAGGCCATCCCGGCGCTGTACTGGCCAGTGCGCCGGAGGGTGAAATCCGCAGGGTGACCACAAAGCCCGCCAGGGGCACGCCGGTAACCGAATCAAACACAATACCGAAGGGGTCGATCAAGGCCGAATCCTGGGAGACCGGCGAGGCATCAAAGGGGTCCATATAGGTGACCCTCAGGGCAGAATCCGGGGATACGCTGATGGTTCCGTTTTCGGAATTCATCGGCTCCGTAACGCTGAGCAGACACCCACGGAAGATCCTGGTATTGAGTCCGGTTTCGGTTAAAACGAGTGTTTCACTGTCTCCGGTCTTATTGTCTGCGAGTGTGACGCTGACACTTTCAACCGCATTGGGATCTTTATTCTGATCCAGATCCGTTACCTGGATGCAGATGGTGTCGCCGACGTGATAGCTGTGGGTCGGGGTCATTCCGGCCGTCATAAACAGAATCTGGGCCGGTGTTCGGGCCGATACCGTGGTGGTGGTGGTGGGCGTGGGATAGAGGATCTCTTGGGCGATCACTTCGGCCGTATTTTGAATGACCGAACCTTCCACAACAGCGGCATTGACCTGAACCGTCATATTGACGGTTTGGGTCGCCCCTGCTGCCAGAGAAGGAATATTCCATATGACCGCGTTGTCGCTCAGAGTTCCCACCCCATCGGCACTGATAAAGGTCGTGTTGGCCGGCACCGGGTCCTTGATGACCACGTTGGTCAAAGCGGCCGTTCCGTCGTTGGTCGCGGCAATGGTGTAGGTGATGGGGTTGTTGACATAAACCGGATCCGGGCTGTCGGTTTTCACGATGGAAAGAGAAGGCAGACCGGAAGTCGTCGAAACCGTGTTCGTGACCGTGTTGGAGCTGATCACGCCCAGTTCGTTGCTGAGAATGACAGCGGTATTTTGAACCGTCTGTCCATTCGTTGCCAGGGGCGATACCGTCACCTTGAAGCCGACATCGCCGGACGCGCCGGCAGACAGCGTGCCCAGGTTCCAGGTGAGGGTCGGTCCGCTGATAGTGCCGCCAGCGGTTATAGAGCCGGATTGATAGGCCACACCGCTGGGTAAGTTGTCAGTGATGCGGATATTGGTCGCGGGCGAATTGCCGCGATTTTCATAATGGATCGTGTAGGTAAGGGTGCCGCCCGGTAGAACCGGGCCGGAAGTCGTCGATTTGACAACAACAAGGTTGGGGGCACTTCCTACAGTGATGGTAATGGTTTGGCTGTCGAACCCTTCCGTCGCAGTGAGGGTTGCAGTGTTGCTGATAAGGGTGCCGATCGTAATAGTGTCCGGATCGCCCGGTGTATACTCCGCGGGTGTTTTGACCCGCGTTGTAATGGTGAGCGAACCGATTTGTCCTGATGCCAGCGTACCGATATTCCAGGACACGGTGCCGCCGCCGGGAGGCGCAGGCGTGTAAAGATCGCCGCCGGACGCGCTCTGGAAAATGACATGTTTGGACAAGGAGTCGCTGAGGATGACATTGGTGGCCGGGCTGTTGCCGGTGTTTTCGTACTGGAGGGTATAGGTCAACGTCGCACCGGAGGATACCGGATCGACGCTGTCCAGCTTGGTGATTTTCAGAACCGGTGCACCACTGACGATGGTTTGCACCGAAGCGCTTTGCGAAGGCAGACTGCTCCCGTTGGCATCGTTGTAAGCCACAACAGCCGTATTGAGAATCGAAGTCCCCGCCGGGGGGCTGGCCGCCAATGCCGTGGCCGGCAACCACACGCTCAGCCACAGGCATAAGGCCAGTGCCCCCCATTGGAGCCGATTCCTATTTTCGGGTTTCCTTCGCACCAGGTTGTTTCCTTTTTACTTGCCCCTCATCAATCGATCTTGACTTGAAACTCCAGGATGAACTGCCCGCCGGCGCCGAGTGTTTTGGATGTGCCACCCGCAATAATGGCATTTGATCCTGAGTCGAACTGGGCGCCGTCATCGCCGGCCGCATCGGTATTGCTTGCCAGGGTACCGGAGGAGGAACCGGTCCTGATCGTATTGGCTTGATAGGTCGTGTATTGCGGTATGATGTCGGTGATGATGACGCTTGTGGCCACACCCAGACCGTTGTTGGTAACCGTAACGGTGTAGGTCAGGATGGTGCCGGGCGGTTGATTCCCCGTCGGGCTGACGGCTTTAGTAATCGCAAGAACCGGTGCGGTAACCGTCGTGGTCAGGTTGCCGGAAGTGGCATATACGGCGGTATCATTGCTCGATGTGCCCTTGACCACCAGGGTGTCAACGGTCGCGTTGGAGGTCCCGGCCGGAATGGTGACAACGGCCAGGATTTTAACGGTCCCGCCCTGGGCAATCGAGCCGGTGTCGTCAACCCCGTCATCGTCGGTATCGGTCAGGAGATAGTCCCCGTCGTTGCCGGCGATCCCGTCATTATTGGCATCATACCACAGCGCCCACGTCCAACCTGCCGTTGAGGTGTAGCTGACGTCGATAACATCGGCGGCATTACCGTTATTGCTGATGGTAATGGGATAGGTGATTTTTGTGCCGGGGTCGCCGGTGGCCGACGTGGCGACGGGCGTAACGGCAACAGCAGGCGCAGATGCCACAAACAACGTTCGGCCGTTGCTGGTGGCGTTGAGGGTGGTGGCGCCCACTGTATATTCGATAGCCGCCTGGTTGGTTATGGCGGTGCCGGCGGCGATGCTTGCTTTTACAGTGGCCTGAAAGGTAATGGTCACCGTCTCGCCGTCGGGCGGATTATTGGTTTTCCCCTTGACCGTTCCTACATTCACATAAACGGCACCGGCCACGGTTGAATTAAAGTCTACGCCGTCACCGTCAGCGCCCGTGTCGGTTTTAAGAACGCCTCCGACCGTGATCGTGCCGGTTTTATAGGTCATACCAGTCGGAATCAAGTCGGTCAGCTTTGCTGAGAGGGCATCAGACGATCCGGAGTTTGTCAACGTTATGGTGTAGGTTACGTCTTGTCCGGGTTTGGGTGCTTCCGGGGTATGGGTTTTTGCCGATGTGACCACCGCGGTTGATATAATGGTCGTATAGCTGCCCGAAGCTGTTTTGGTAGCTTCTCCGACAGACACGGTAGACAGATTGATGATTGCCTGCTGGGTGTCGGCTGCACCCGTCGTGCCGACCAGCATAAAGATGTCGTAATCATCGTCGTGGGCAATGCTGATCGTAGTGGTAAACGGTCCCCCGCCGGCGCCCGGAGTGGCATTATTGTCGATAAGCGGGTCGGTGCCCAGGTCCAGAATGTGGTTATTGTTTTGGTCGTAATAAATCTTGACATACGACGGCGTAAACGTTGAACCGCCGTCGAGTGTATAGGTGTAGGTCTGGGTATCGCTTCCGTTTCCGGTATTAAACAACTGAATCAGAAATGAGGCTTCGGAAGCAATCCCGGCTGTCTGGGTTTGGGAAATCGGACCCAGGGAAACACCGTAAACCTGACTGACCATGGTAGTCACCGTGTTGGAATAGACCCGTGTCAGGGGATTGCTGTTGGCATCCTTGTAATCGACATAGGCCTGGTTGCTGATCGATGTTCCCGCCACGGTCCCAACTGCCATGACCTGGGGCACAAGCCACAGAAGCAGCAGGACGGACAAGAAGCTGAATAGGAATCGTTTTTTCATTTTTCTTCTCCTTTTGGTTGTTGGTGCGATGTGCCATAACAATTAAACAAAAGTTGAAATTTAAGATGTTACTGGACAATCACTTTAAACCGGAGCCGGCCGGATTCGTCCGGCAGCACCAACTTGCGGATGGTCCATTTAATATGGGTGTACATTTCGGGCGGAGCGGCTTTTTCTTCGCGGCTGCCGTCCGGTTTTTCAACGACATATTTGGCCGGCGGCGATTGAAAAAGAAGTCCGCCGTTGATGCTGCAGGTTATTTCAGCATTTTCTCCCTGGGCACTGTCCAACAGGTAGACGGTTCCGGTGGGAATCGGGTCCACGATGGCAGCATCATTTGCCGGGCTCCGGCCCTCATTGGTGTAGGTAATGGTGTAAATCAGAATGTCGTCCCGCTGCGTACTGGCTACCGGGACGTGTTGAACAATCCACTTATTGTCTTTAAACTGCCTCACCTCCTTTGCCACATTGATTTGAATACTTATTTTGGGCTGTCCGGCTTGGGCCCAGGCCTTGGCGCCCAGACCGGACAAAATCAGGACACAGAGAAAAACGACGGTTATTGGTTTTAAACTGACGCGTGTCATGGGTTTCACACTCTCCTTTTCTTAATTGACTTTAACTTTAAAATAGACTTTGCCTTCGTCGGCCCCCGAATTGGCAACGCCGTCGTTCGGAGAGACCACGTTGATGGTGAAGATGATATTGCTGCCGCTGACTTCGCCGGAAACGTTGCCCGGAACCGTCTCGCCCGGTCCGTCCGTGAGGCTGGTGTCGGCGGTGTCGTAGGTTGAGGCTGCGTTGCCGCTCTTGAGGCTGCCGGCAACATAAGCGGTATTCATCGGAACGGTGTCCATGATGATGAGGGTATGGGCCGGACCGTGCCCCAGGTTGCGGTAGTAAATCGAATAAATCAGCTCTTCGCCCGGTTTGGCGCCGGCTTTATCTGCGGATTTAATCAGGCTCATCAGCGGCGCCGCCGTTACCATTACCGGGGCAGTGTCGCCGCTGATTTTGACGGCAAAGTTGCTGCCGGATACCGAAACGTTGTTGTAATAGGTACCGGCAACGCTGCCGGCGTTGGTCTGAAATGAAAATGTCGCTGTTCCGTTGGCGACGCCGGTTTTGCGGGGAATGGTCCATGCGCCGGTCCAGGTCAGTACCTGGCCGTTTATGGTGGGATTATTCGTCGTAAGTCCGGTGGTCGTGCCGGTTCTATAGGTGAACCCGGCAGGCAGGACGTCCGTTATCTGGGTGATAAACCCTTCCCCGAACCCACTGTTGCTGATGGTGATGGTATAGGTAACGGTCCCGCCGGCGGCTGTTGCAATGGGGGTGACCGCCTTGGTGACCGTAATTGCCGGCGGGAGCAAAATCGTTAGGGTGTCGGTGCGCGGCTGGTTCTGTTTTAGGGTGGCGTCCAAACCGTCGATATAAGTGACCGTAACGATTTCATCCGGAGCGCTTACCTCTACGGTGCCGTTTGCGGAGGTCCGCGGTCCGTTAAAGGAAGGGATTGATGCGGAAAAGATGCCGGTGTCCACCCCGGTCTCGGTCAGGGTCAGGGTTTCGCTGTCTCCGCCGGTGGTCGTCAGGACGACAGTCAAGGTCTGGCGGACGGCGTTGTTGTAATTCAGGTCGGCGTCTTCCACGCGAATGTAGATGGTCTGTCCGGCGGTGACGACCGTGACGTCGTTGCTTCCCAATAGATCCGCCACAAACTTGACCAACCCGGTGGTAGGGCGGGTGCCGTAAGCAGTGACATAGTCTGAAAAGCCGGCAATGAGGTCGGAGGCACCCAGCAGGTCGGCGCCGGCTTCCGTCAGGTTGTTGGTGCTGGGGGAACTTCCGAAAAAAAGGCGGAGGGGCGAAGTGTCCGTCAGCCCGGTACACTGTTTGAAGGTGCTGTAAGGAAAACGCCAGTCCAGATAATAATCCTGGTCTCCGTTAATGGACGTGTTGGCAGGGATGACCTGGTGGTTGGTGGAAATGGGAACAGTGGCGCAGACCGATTCGGTCTGATCGCCGGGATCTCCCAGGGTGCCCTGGACGCTGTTGTGCTGCAGCGAAACCACTTCGGTTTTGGAAATGCCGTCCACCATCAAGAGCCATTCGTAGTCGCCGCTGTTCAGGTTGGTGTCGATTTCAACTCCCCAGCCAAAGGATTTTAAAAATCCCTGTCCGCCGGTGCCTGTTGGATCTTGATCCAGACGCAGGCGGAAATAGACATACTGGCCGTTGTTGTACATGAAGGCGGCATCGTTGTTGGGATCCGAAACCACATTGCGCGATCCCTGGGCGTCGCCATTGGGGTCTTGAAGATAATTGCCGCCCTTATAAAGCGGAATCCACTGGCTGTCGGTCGGCCAGGCAGATGCAATGGCAGGAAAACAAAGAAGCAAAAGGACAAGAAACAGTGGAATAAAATTTTGGAAGGAATTTTTAGTAATAGTGGGTATGCACTTTACTCAACCGACCACATGGTGTAGTATGCGGTTATGGAGGAGCCAAGACACCCTGTTGC
>JARGFK010000111.1 GCA_029211065.1 Desulfobacterales bacterium | reverse complement strand
GATTGCGAAAAATGTTGACCAGAAACATACATACACCATATATAACACCTCAGACCCCCTGTGTCAAGTGTGTCCAAAGATCAGCTTTGCAAAGGGGGAAGCATGTTTGAGGCATTCCGGTGTCCACTCGATTCGGCCCCGGCACTGCTTTTTTTCCTGTTCTTTATCACCGGATCGGTAGAATCCCGCCAGGGCGGGAGTCCTCCACCAGGTGGAGGGTTTATATCAAAACTAATGGAATATTGATCTGGTTTTATGGGGTTTTCGGCCGGCCGTTCCAGTTTTTCCGGGTTCGCCGGATCGAGAGCCGGCGGTTTTCCTGGCGATATAAACCACATGCCTGCGTCCGCCCCGGCCCGGGCGCTGCCGGTGTACAGAGAATCCGGCAGATTTCAACCGTTTTTCAAAGACCTTGTCCGGATCTTCGGACCAAACCGCAAAAACCCCGCCCGCCTTCAGAGCGGAACGGCTTAAGGCCAGCGCCTTATCGCCGTACAGATATTCCCCCCTGCCCTGGTCCCGCCCATGGGGACCTTCGTACAGGTCAAGAATGATGGCGTCAAAGCAATCTCTCTTCTCCTTTGTTGCCGCATCACGAATGACCGCAGCCACATCATCGATCACAACCTTGACCCGCGGGTCGTCGACTGCACCGCCGGTGAGATGGGCAATCGGCCCCCGGCACCATGTGACGACTATCGGGTTCAGTTCAGCCACCACGAACTCGGCATCTGCCGGGAGATTGTCGATGGCCGCCTTCAGGGTGAAACCCATGCCCAGGCCGCCCACCAGCACCCGGGGATTTTTTTTATGCTTCAGCGGCTCACACGCCAGCTCCGCCAAAACGATCTCGGACCTGTTGGCCGAGGCGTTCATCAAAACCCGGCCATCAACGGTGATAAGAAAATCCGTCTCGCCCCGCTGCCGAAGATCGAGAAGCCCCTCATCGGTAGCCATACTGTCCACTATCCGCCATGGCTTAGCCATTTAGAGTGCCAGAGCGCTTTCCCCGCAATAATGGACTTCCCGCTCCTTGGCCACGGCAGCGCTTGCCAGGTAGTCGTCAAAGTTCATATGCCGGTCAATGGCGCCTTCCGGGGTAAGCTCCACAATCCGGTTGGCCACGGTGGAGACAAACTGGTGGTCGTGGGAGGCGAAGAGAATCACCTCGGGAAAGGCCATGAGTCCTTCGTTAAGCGCGGTAATGGCCTCCAGGTCCAGGTGGTTGGTGGGCTCGTCCAGCAGGAGCACATTGGAGCCGCTCAGCATCATGCGGGAGAGCATGCAGCGCACCTTCTCCCCGCCGGAAAGAACCCCGGTATTTTTCATGGCCTCTTCCCCGGAAAAGAGCATGCGGCCCAGGAAGCCCCGGGCAAAGTTCACCCCCTCATCCGGCGCGTACTGCAGCAGCCACTGGACCAGGGGCATGTCGGTTTCGAAAAAGCGGCTGTTCTCCTTGGGGAAGTAAGCGGTGGTGACGGTCTGGCCCCATCGGAAGCTGCCGGCGTCCGGCGCCGTCTCCCCTGCCAGGATCCTGAACAGGGCGGTTTTGGCCAGGCTGTTGTCCCCGACAAGGGCGACCTTATCCCCGCCGTTCAACACCATGCCGAAGTTGTTGAGAACCTTTTCCCCATCGATGGTTTTGCTGAGGTTTTCGATTTCCAGGATCACGTTCCCGCAGGGACGTTCAGACCGGAAGGCGATCCATGGGTATTTTCGTGACGAGACCGGCAACTCATCCGGGGTAATCTTTTCCAGAAGTTTTTTCCGGGAAGTGGCCTGTTTGGCCTTGGATGCATTGGAGCTGAAGCGCTGGATAAACGCGGTCAGTTCTTTGACCTTTTCCGTCGCTTTCTTGTTTTCGTTCTGTTTCTGTTTCTGGATCAGACGGCTCGCCTGACACCAGAAGTCGTAATTGCCCACAAAAACCTGGATCCTGCCGTAGTCGATATCGGCAATGTGGGTACAAACTTGGTTGAGGAAATGACGGTCGTGGGAAACCACGATCACGGTATTCTGGCAGCGCGCCAGAAAATCTTCCAGCCAGGCGATGGACTTGAGGTCCAGGTGGTTGGTGGGTTCGTCCAGAAGCAGGACATCGGGGTTGCCGAACAGGGCCTGGGCCAGAAGCACGCGGACCTTGTCCCCCCCCTCCAGCTCTTTCATCTTCAGGTGGCGCAGCGCTTCGGGGATCCCCAGACCGTTGAGGAGAACCGCCGCTTCAGACTCGGCTTCATAGCCGTTCATCTCGGCAAACTCCGCCTCCAGTTCACCGGATCGGATGCCGTCCGCTTCGGTGAAATCCGCCTTGGCGTAAATGGCGTCCCGTTCCATCATGACGGCATAGAGCCGCTCGTGGCCCATGATCACCGTGTTGACGACGAATTCCTCGTCAAAGGCAAACTGGTCCTGCTTCAGGACGGCGATGCGCTCCCCGGGCACTGCGCCCACCGTCCCCTTGTCGGGTTCGATCTCCCCGGACAGGATCTTAAGGAAAGTCGATTTGCCGGCGCCGTTGGCGCCGATAAGGCCGTAGCAGTTTCCGGGGGTGAATTTGATATTGACGTCTTTAAATAAAATGCGCTTGCCATAGACAAGCGCCACGTTGGATGCGCTGATCATAATTTGTTCCTTTATCACACTTTCTAATTAGTTGTTGTCACAAATATGTTCCAATTGAATGATCTCCATATAACTGCTACTCCAGTCGTCGGATGGTTCTGTTTCAGTCGGCAAACTGTTTGAGCAAATTAGAGCGCGTTCAATTGAACATTATCCATTTGACTAAATTCATTCAAAAATTGATCCGCTTTAAACGGTCTTGATATCCACGCCGGGTTCAATTGTTACGCGCTTTTATTTGCGAGTTTTTGCCGATTGAAACGGAATTATCCGGCGGCTGAATCGGAATGTATTTTTAGCAACCGCTACAAATATAGTTTTCCAGCAAATAAAAGCTGTGCCTCCAATAAAAAACCACGGGTCGTTTCAACCCGTGGTTCATGCGACGCGTGCTTATAGCGTATCGCACTTAAGTTGGCAATCTTTTTTTAGCTTGCATGCAAATTAATGAGAATATGCTGGATTCCGGGTCAAGCCCGGAATGACGGAAAATATTGAAGTGCCGGCTTTTATAATTACGACACAGCCGCCTTCGTCGGAATGACGACTTGCGGCAAGCCGCGGGGAATCGGACCCAAAAGAAAATCAAATGGTATGTGGGATTTTTATGATAAAACCGCCCGACTTCTGGTCGCGTTCAAGCTCCAGGATGCCCTGGGCTTCGGCGCTTTCCAACAGCGCGCCGAAAGAACGGAATCCGTAATAGGATTCATTAAAGCCCGGTTTGCGGCGCTTTAAGGCCTGCTTGATCATGGACCCCCATATCTTTTCCTCCTCTCCGCGCTCCTGTAAAAGGGCCTCATAAGTCGCGACAATAAGATCCCAGGCTTCCTGCTTTTTGTCCTCGGCGGGAGGCGCCGCTTTGCTTTTTGGGGTGGGGGAAGGCTTTTGTTTTGCCTTGCTTGCCGGCGTTTTTCGCTGGGGTTTTTTCTGTCGGACCAGATCATCATAATAAATGAACTCGTCGCAATTGGCGATGAGCAGGTCTGCCGTCGAATTTTTAACGCCGACGCCGATGACGGTCTTGTTGTTCTCGCGAAGTTTACTGACAAGCGGCGAGAAGTCGGAGTCGCCGCTGATGACAACGAAGGTGTCCACATGCTCTTTGGTGTAGCAAAGGTCCAGCGCATCGACGACCATGCGGATATCCGCCGAGTTTTTTCCGGATTGCCGCACATGGGGGATCTCGATCAATTCAAAGGAAGCCTCATGCATCGCGGACTTGTAATCCTGGTAGCGCGCCCAGTCGCAGTAGGCCTTTTTGACCACGATGTTTCCCTTCAGCAGCAGCCGATCGAGAACCTTGACAATATCGAACGGGGCATATTTTGAATCGCGAACACCGATGGCAACATTTTCAAAATCGCAGAAAACGGCCATGATCTTTGCATCTGAATCTTGCGTCATTGCTATTTCCCTTTTCATTTTTTCCGGCAGCAGCAGGTCAAACGACGCGCCCCATTTTCAAGACGCCGCCGGGTATTGCATCAGCCTGGCTGCTCAGGCGACGACCTTCCGAAATTTCTGAGACAAGATGACGATAAGCAGCAAACCCGCCCCGGCCAGATCGGTTAAAACCCCCGGCTTGATCAGGAAGAGGGCCGCCGCCAGCAGCATCGCTCTTTCCACGTAATGGGTTTTTCTGAAAAACCACCCCACCAGCGCGGCTGAAAGCGATGTCACGCCGACCGATGCCGTGATGATGGACAGAAAAATGTTAACCGGTTTGCCGATCAGCAGGAGCGAGGGGCCGTAAACGAACATATAGGGGATAATGAAACCCGTGGCCCCGAGTTTCAGTGCGGCGATACCGGTCTTCCACAAATCGGAACCGCTGATGCCGGCGGCAGCGTAAACCGCCATGGCCACCGGCGGCGTGATGGCGGAGATGATGGCAAAATAGAAAACAAAAAGATGGGCGGCAATCAGCGGAACGCCCAGCTTGATCAGCGCCGGAATCAGCAGGGCCGCCTGGACGATGTAAGCGGCCGTCGTGGGAAGTCCCATTCCCAGGATGATCCCGGCGAACATCGTGAGGACCAGCGCAAGTGCCAGCGAATTCCCGGAAAAGTGAAGAATCATGCCGGTGAATTTCAGTCCGAGGCCCGTCAGGTTGATGATTCCCACCACAATGCCGGCGCAGGCGCAGGCGCAGGCAACCGGAAGCATATTCTTGGCCCCGAATTCAAGGGACCGCAGGATTTTTATCGGGCCCATACGCGTGTCCGCCTTGATTAAAGAAATCACTATGACGGAAAGGGTCGCATAGATGCAGGCGTACATCGGAGTGTAACCGGCCAGCATGAAATAAATGATGGCGAGCAGCGGAATCATCAGGTGTCCCTTTGCCAGCAGGACATCGCTCAGGTTGGGCCTTTCCGATTTGGGAAGACCCAGCAGTCCGGTCCTGGTCGCCTCGTAGTGGATGGCCATGAACAACGCCAGATAATAAAGAATGGACGGAATCAGGGCATGTTTACAAAGATCGATGTAGCGAATCCCGGTAAACTCGCTGATCACGAAGGCGGCCGCCCCCATGACCGGCGGCATGATTTGCCCGCCGGTGGAAGCGGTGGCCTCGACGGCGGCGGCAAATTCGTGCCTGAACCCGGTCCGCTTCATCAGCGGAATCGTCAGCCAGCCATCGACCATGACGTTGGCCACAGCGCTGCCGGAGATGGTCCCGAACAGGCTTGAGGAGACGACGGCGATTTTTCCGGGCCCCCCGGTCGACCCCCCCACCAGGGCCGATGCAAAATCCATGAAGAACTGGCCGGTTCCGGACCGTTCGAGAAACGCGCCGAAGATGACAAAGAGGATGACATAGGTGGAGGAGACGCCCAGGGGAATGCCGAAAATCCCCTCGGTGGTCAAATAGAGCTGATCGACAATGGTTTCGATGCTGAACCCCGTATGACGGATCATATTCGGCAGATAATTGCCGAATATCGCGTACAGTAGAAATGCAATCGAGGTAAGGGGCAGGGCCCATCCGATCACTCTGCGCGAAGCTTCCAGAAGGAGCAGCGTCAATAGGATTCCCAGCAGAAAGTCCCAGGGGGTCAGGGGATGAATATAGGGATAACGGGTGATCACGTAGTCATAATTCACGTACAGATGCACCAGGGACCACAGTGTGAACACCAGCAGCAACACATCCGAAGTAATTTTTATTTTCTCTTTTTCGGTACGGCTCGAGATGTTCATCAGAAAGATCAAACCCAGCGTAAACAATAGATGGGTGATGCGGTGCAGCATGGCCTCGGGCAGGCCGACGGCTGCCGTGTAGAGATGATAAAGGGACATGACAACGGCCAGAACGGTTACCGTCTTTCCAGTAGCACTGATCAGTTTCTTCATCGGATGCCCTTTCCGGTGAGGGTATATTCGGCTGTCACGTTCCGATATCGGGATGCCGCATAACAAATCGTGACGCGAAGATTTAAATGCTGCCCGCAATGAGGCCCGTGTATGGCAATATTCCGGCGTGGCAGGTATACCGCTTTCCATAATAAAGTTCCGAGAATGAATTGCGGTATAAGCGGTTTTAGAAAAAAACGTTGAGATAACGGAACGTTTTTTTGACAACCGCTATAGAAGTCATTGTTCTGCAGGGAAAGATCCGTTCCGAATCAGTTCCGGCCGCAATGCACAAGCCCCTGGCCCGTCGACACGCGGCAGCGGCGGCGTGCGCATTGGAATTCGGTCCTTCTTAACCGCGTGGGGGACCCCCAGGCGCGACCGCATCCCGGGAGCCCCACCCACGTGATATTGCCAACATATATCGAATCTGCTTTTTCAAGCTGCGCTGAAACATCGGCGCAGGTCCTATTTGATGGCGCCGATTTCCTTGTAGTATTTAAGCGCGCCGGGATGGAAAGGAACTCCGATGTCCAGGGCCAGGTCCTCGGCTGTTAACCCCTTCATGGCGGAAACCACATTGGCATAGTTGGGCAGGTTGTCAACCATGGCTTTGGTTATTTTATAGACCAGTTCATCGGGGAGGTCGGTACTGACAATCAGATGCGTAAAAAATCCGAAACCGGCAATGTCGTGATCGACCCCCTGATAGGTCCCCTTGGGGATCTTTCTGGGTATGTATCCGGAATTCAGATTTTGCATGGCCTTGATTTTGTCGTCGGGCATACTGATCAGGTCGATTTTGCGGGTGGAAGCCAGATCCATGATCGAGGAGGCCGGGACCGTGGTGCACAGGAGAAATCCATCGCAATGGCCGTCTTTCATCAATGAAACGGTGTCGTTATAACCCACATGGTGCACCTTGGCCATGTCATTGTAGGAAAGCCCGTAAATTCCAAGGAGCTGCCGGGAGGCAAACTCACCGGTGTGCCCTTTGGGGCCCGGAGAGATGACCTTTCCCTTCAGGTCGGCCACTGATTTGATGCCCTTGTCCGCCGGAACCACCATTTGAAAATATTGCGGGTACAGGTTGGCCAGCTGTCGCACCTTGTCCATTTTGCTTTTAAACGGGGGACGTCCACTAACGCCGTCCACTCCTGAACTGGAGTTTGAAAAGCCCAGGTCGGCTTTTCCGAGTTGGACCCCTTCCACATTGGCAACGCCGCCCCCGGGGGTTACGGCCAGCGTCACCCCTGGAATCGCTTTCTGGACGGCATCCGAGATGGCCCCGCCCAGCGGGTACCAGGAGCCGCCCATGGGGCCGGTCATCAGTTTCAAATCGTATTTGTCAGCACAGATTGCCGGAGAAGCGGCCAGAAAAAAAACGGTGAGCAACGCACACACTAAACGGAATTGTTTCATAGCACCCTCCCTTGTTTGATTAAAGGTAAAATGAACGCACGCCGAAAGTTGCTGATTATAAAAGTGCAATCCCTTGAAGTCAAATAAAATTCGCCCGGGGCGGGCATTTAATATTTTTACCCTGAGAAATTTTTTCTGCATCTGATCGGGATTCAATCCCTGCGTTATGGATTTGTCGCCCCGATATACTGTTTCCTCAGTTTGACCTTTTCAATCTTGCCCGTGGGGTTGCGGGGAATATTTCCGAAAAAGACCTTTCGCGGCCTACGGTATCTGGGCATTTCCGCGCAGAACGCCAGGACCTGCTCCTCGGTAAGGGTCTTTCCCGGTACGGTTTCAATGACGATGCCGACGATCTCTCCCAGACGCTCATCAGGACATCCGATGGCGGCTGCATCCTTTACATCGGGGTGGGTATGGATATGGTTTTCCACCTCCACCGGGAATATATTTTCGCCGCCGCAGTTGATCACGTCTTTCTTTCTGTCCACCAGGAATATAAACCCGTCTGCGTCCTCTCTGGCCATGTCCCCGGTGTAGAGCCATCCGTCCTTGATCGCAGCGGCAGTGGCCGCCGGATTCTTATAATATTCCCGCATGACACCGCTGCCCCGGACAATCAGTTCTCCCACCTCTCCCCGGGAGACGTCGATTCCCGCTTCATCGACGATTCGCGTTTCCCAGTTGAATCCGGGCCGGCCGATGGCGCCGACCTTATGGAGATTCTCAATGCCCAGGTGGACGCAGTTGGGGCCCGTGGCCTCGCTCAGGCCATAGGTCGTATCATAGTCCATATGGGGAAAATAATTTTTCCAGCGTTTGATGAGGGATGGCGGCACCGGCATGGCCCCGATATGCAGGAGACGCAGTTGATCCAGCCGATAATCCTCGATACGCATGTCGCCCCTATCCAGCTTCACAAGGATATCCTGGACCCACGGCACCAGGAGCCAGAGGATGGTTCCGCCTTCCTCGCTCACCGCCTCGAATATCCATTCAGGAGAAATGCCCCTGAGGATCACTGCACGGCCGCCGACGATGAGGCTCCCGAACCAGTGCATCTTGGCGCCGGTATGGTACAGGGGCGGAATGAGTATGAAATTATCCTCCTTTTTCTGACCGTGATGGATATTCTCCGTGATGCAGGCGCATTCCAGATTCTTATGCGTGAGCAGGATCGGCTTGGGCTGTCCGGTGGTCCCGGAGGTAAAATACAGAGCGCACGAATCGTTCAGGTTGAGTGCCACGTCAATAGGTGCGGAAGACGCGCCCGCCATCAGTTCCTGAAAGGGTTCGGCAAAATCCGGAGAGTCTTTTCCGGCAAAAATGAAATCCTGAACATGAATCTGGTCCCGGATCGCCTGGATGCGCTCGGTGAATTCCTCTCCAAAGAGCACGAGCTTCGGCTCAGCCACATCGATACAGTATTTGATATCGGCGCCTGCAAACCGAAAATTCAGGGGCACGACCCAGGCCCCGGTCCTGATGATCCCGAAATAGGCGATGAGCCAGTCAATGGAATTCATCATCAGGTGAACGACCTTGTCGCCTTTGCAGATGCCCTTTTCCAGGAGCCGGTTGGCAAAGCGGTTTGCGCCTTCGTCAAACTGCTTCCAGGTAATCTCCCGGCGCTTTTTTTCAGCAGGCACCCGTTCCACCAGCGCGATGTCATCGGGATACATCCGCGCGTTTCTTGAAAGCATCTCACCGATGTGGATGCAACTGTCGGACATGATACAATCTCCTTATAGAACCCATCTTCTTAAGACCGCGTCTATGACCCGATGGCTGCAGCGGATCGCCTTGGGCGGCGGGTGTGCTTTTCCGCAATCTCCCTTTGAATCGCATCGGGATCGCCGAAATAGATGCAATGCCCGGGGCAGATATTATCCGCGCAGGCCGGGATGAGCCCGTTGTCCACCCGGTGGAAACAGAGATTGCACTTGAGGGTAACATCCATGTCCGGGTCAAGTTCAATGGCGTCGTAGGGACATTCGTCCAGGCAGAGGCCGCATCCGGTGCATTTTTCGCTGTCCAGTTCAACAATGCCGTCATCTCTTTTGGTTATGGCCGCATCCGGGCACGCCGCCGCACAGGCCGGCTCGTCACAGTGTCGGCAAAGACTGACGCGATACATGAACTCAGGTTGGCCATTTATTATCCGAGGGCCCTCTTCCAGGACCTTGATGAGCCGGATGCCCTCCGGGGCGTTGTTTTCCTGTTTGCAGGCCACTTCGCAGGTCCTGCATCCCCAGCAGGATTCGTGGTCGATTATCAATCTATAGGGTTTCATTTTCCTCTCTTCTTTTGCCTAAGTACATATTTTCATAAATACGTTGTTTTTTGTGGAACAGCACACTAAGTCTCCGGGCTGATCCTGCACAAAAGCGTTCGAACATGGGTGGCGCCCATGGCCGGATCACAATGGGCATAGGCATTGCCCGTCAGGATATTAATGTTGGACTCCTCCCAGCCGTGCCCCGGATCTTTCTTTTCCGGGAACCACCAGCCGTGTTCCGCCGATACGATTCTGGGGTCCATACCCGCAAAGAATTTGGCCCTTTGCCTGACCCGGCCGCGGGGAGATTCAATCACCACCCAGTCCCCTTCCCGGATGCCCTCTTTTGCGGCGGTCTCCGGATGGAGCTCCACCAGCGGGTCCCGCTGGAGCTCCCGCAGCCAGGAGAGCTGGCGATTTTCCGTGTGGAAAAATCCGGGGCTCCTTCTCCCGGTAATCAGTATATAGGGATATTCCCCATAAAGCGCCGGCGTGCTGACCGGGCCTTCCGGCGGCTCTCTGAATTGCGGCAAAGGATCATATCCCCACTTTTCAAGGAGCGTGGAATAGAGCTCGAATTTTCCGGTGGGTGTGGAAAAGCCTTTTTCCTTGTACTTTTGGTAGGCCACTTCACCCCGGAGATAATCCATTTCCTTGAAATCCCTCCACCTGATCCCCATGGGGGCAAGGATATGGTCCAGGCCGCCCTCAAAGTCGTCCCACCAGTAGGCGCTCTGGCCGACCCGGTGGGCCAGGTCGTTGATCATCTCGTGGTCCGAACGGCATTCCCCGATTTGAACGGCCTTCCTTCTGGGAAAGATGTAGCCGTGCCGCTTCCAGAAGTCCGCGATGTAGTCCATCTCAAGCCAGGTGGCCGCCGGAAGCACAATATCCGCAAGCTCCGCCGTGGGCGTCAGGAAAAAATCCGACACGGCCATGAATTCAACGGCGCTGAGCGCCCGAAATACTTCCTTTGCATTGCCCCGGGTCATGAGCGGATTGGAGCTGATAAAGAAGAGCATCTTCACGGGATAGGGTTTTTCTTCAAGGATGGCATCCCAGACGCACTTGGGGTTGATGATGGCAAAATTTCCGGCCAGTCTGAAACGGTCGCCCCCCAATCGCTTTTTCGCTTGTGCCTTGGGGAGCATGTCGTGGGCCCCGAACCGGCCCACGTTGACAATCTTCGGGGGCTTAAAAAGGACCTGTCCGCCCTTTGCATCGATGTTGCCGGTGATGCCCATCAGGGCCAGAAGCACGCGGTTGTTGTCCGCGCAATTGACCTGCTGCTCGATGGCAACGCCCCACTGAACGGCCGCCGGCCGGGTGGTTGCAAAAAGACGGGCCGCCGCCCGAACCTTCTCCTGTGGAACCCAGGTAATTTTTTCAACCCTGTCCAGGGGGTATTCATTAACACGCTCCACAAACGGCGCCCACCCGTGTACGTGGTTTTTAACAAAGTCCCTGTCGTAGAGTTCCTCATGGACAATCACATAGAGCATTCCCAGGGCAAGGGCCGTGTCCGTGCCGGGCCGCAGGGCAAGCCAGATATCGGCCCGGGCCGCGATGCGGGTGAGCCTGGGATCCACGGCAATGAGTTTGGCGCCGGCATCCAGGGCCTGGGAAAACGGTTCACCCTTGTAGCAGTCGGGATTGCTGATCACCACATTGTTTCCCCAGACCATGATGCATTTGGGGTTGTTTTCATAATCCACGATGGGGTTGGTGCCGCAGGTGATGATCGTGGTGGCGATTCTGGGTCCATAGCAAAAATGACCGGCCGTAAGCACGTTCGGCGTACCCAGGAGATTGGCAAAACGATAGATTACGGCTTCGTTTTCCCGCCCCGTGCCGTACCCGGGCACAATCGATTCCGCGCCGAAGGTCTCCTTGAAATACAAAATTTTTTCGGCAATGGTGTCCAGGGCGTCATCCCAGGAAATGCGCTGCCACTTGCCGCTCCCCTTGGGTCCGACCCGGCGGACCGGATGGCTCAATCTGTCCGGGTGGTAGACCAGCTGCGCCGCCCCGATTCCCTTTGAGCAAAGCGTCCCATGGTTGATCGGGCAATCCGGATCACCGCCGATCTTCTCGATCTTTCCGTTCCTGAGGTAAACAATCACACCGCATCCGCCATGACACATGCGGCAATGGCTCTTTACCACCGTGTCATAGCCATAGACCTCCATTTCTTTTTCTATGTTTGAATACATAAACCGAGGCATAAATTTTCTCCGCTTTCAGGCCGGGTTTAATCTCTTTCTCAACTTCAACCTTTAGCGTGGTTGTCAAAAATATGTTCTCATTGAATGCTGTTTATAGCTTGTACGCCAGGCGTCGGATGGTTCTGTTTCGGTCGGCAAACTGTTTGAGCAAATTAGAGCGCGTTCAATTCTTCTCAGCCGAAACCATTACGTATGGCTATTTCCGCGTCATTCGTCCCTTCGTCCCTCGTCACTCCCTCTCAATTTCCCCGCCTACCAACCCCCGCCGCCGCCGCCTCCTCCTCCTCCTCCGCCGGAAGAACCGCCGCCGCCGCTGCCGGAGGACGAACCCGGCGCGCTGGTGGAAGCGGAAACAGCGCCGGCAAAGGCGCTTCCCAGGCTTGACCCCAGGTTGTTCAGCGAGGTGCGGCCCGAATACCACCCCGGACGATAGGTCTTTTCTCTTTCAGCCCGGGCCAGTATATCCGCGAACTTTTCATTCCACTGCTGTTCCACGTCCAGCGCCAGGGCGTAGGGCAGCAGCTTTTCAAACAGCTCCGGGGTGCGGTCGGGCGGATTGAGCAGTTCCAGACGATCCTGCTCGGCTACGGAAAGATACATGCGAAACCCTTCCAGGGTATCCATCAGACGGCGGCCGGCCCGGGTCGGCGCCTTTAAAAGCTGGTAAAATAAAAGATTGACCCCGGCCAGCAGCACCAGGGTCGCGGGCACAGCCGGGCTGGCTGCATCCGCCAGCATCACTATTCCCATAATCTCGCCCAAAAAAAAGGGGGTTGCGAAAAGGCTGATAAAAACGGCGGTGCTGATGTTCCGGCCGGCCCAGGCCGCATACACCATCAACCCCAGAACTGTGCAGCCGATTGTCCAACCCGAAAGCCAGATTGTCATAAACAGCGCACCGGCGGCCTCCCTGCCGGACAGCACCTGGATCACCACGAAAAAAATCGTCGGCGCAATGCCGGGAATGAAATAATCCTTGTTTTTAAGAAAATAGACCTTTTCATATTCGGCGCTCAGGCTGGCTTTAAGGGCCTTGTTGGCGCCGCCGATGGCCTTGTGGTAGTCATTCGTCAGCGTCAAGCGGTTTCGGGATTGAAACAGTTTCGCGGCAGCGTCCTTTTCGCCCTTGGACAAGGCGGCGTCCGCTTTGCCTGCGCGCTCCAGGGTGTACTTGCCGTCATCCCGTTCGGTGATGGTGAGATAGCCTTTGACCGCCATGTTCAGGATAGCGGCGGCAAAGGCCTTGCGATCGTAGCCCATCCGCATGACAAACCGGACCGAGGCCGTTGTAGATCGCAATAAATCAGATCGCCAGAAAGGCGGCAATCACCAGCAAAATGAGACCGATTTCCATCGCCTGGCTCCTGTGAAGTTTTGTTCCTGCAAGTAAATAATGTATCGTGCCCGTAATAGACCGGCAATTAAACGGACAGGCATTTCATTACCATTTGTCATTCCCGCACAGGCAGGAACGTGCGCATGATATTTTTCCCATTGGCAAACAACGTTCCCCAAATCACTTCATCCGCCATTTAGGTCTCTTAAACCCAAGTCTTCTCTCATCATCGGGTTTCGGGGGATGGGGAACGTCCTTCATGCCCAACCATTTAATCAAGGCCAAAACCAGCATTGTAAAGAGGCATATAATAATGAAAATTACTGTGGGACGACCCAGTCGTAGATATATCGGCCCTTTGTTCAGGCCTGTTTCTTCAAGTGTTTCAGCTTTGCCCTGTTCTGATGCATCCAATCCCTCTTCAACCACACTTGAAGATTTTTGATGCGGTTCTGATGAAAGAACAGGTATTTTGATCTTCTGACCGATTTTAAGCCTGTTAATATCCTTGATATGGTTTGATTTGGCGACCGAGGCGATTTTAGTGTAATCCCCATAGTATCGGTAAACTATTTTTGAAAGACTGTCACCCGCCTTTACCGTGTGGATTTGATAATTTTTCGGTTTTTGATCATTGCTCAATGCGTGGACAGGCATATTCCATAAAGCCGCATGTATCAGCACTGAAAATAATATTATATAGAGAGGGATGCGTTCAGCGATCCGCTTCTCAGTGGGTGCCATCGGGATACTCCATTTGTGGTAAAAGGGTAGGGAGGGGCGGAAACACCCCATGCGAAAATGATAAAACCAGAAATCCGATCCGTTTTAAATGTTGTTAACATCAACAAAAACGTCAATGACATACTTGGAAAGTTTGTGGCTGTATCCGCCCAGGAAAGAACGCATGGCCTCAAGTGCGGCGGTCCATTCAGCTTTTGACGTCGAAATATGAGTAGGGTTGTCGATGAAAAAAACAAAAACGAGGTAAGCCGGGACATCGTTTAAAACCCTCAGCAGATAAAGATGTGACAATCTGTTTGCGTATTGATAAAGGCCCCGGGTAAGATCGCTCCGGGTTTCCAAGCCTAAATATTTTTGAGTTTGTTTCAGGCTTTTTTTAATAAGCGTTTTGGATTTAGGAGAATATACATGGCAATATGAGATGATTTCTGAAACATGGGCTTTTGCCTCAACCAGAAAATAAGCCTCATTGCCTGTTCGGCCCAACGCATCCCACTGGGGGCCGCGATTGGGCCAGAAATCTTTGAGTTTTTTTTTGGACAGCTTGATTCCCAGAAGATCCAGAAATGCCTGGTCGCGATATTCTGCATAATCGTCATTCACATGGGGCGAAAGCCACTCAATGTTACGACCCTTATCAGCCCCGATGATTTTTTTTATGGGCTTATCCAGCAAATGGGGCTGTTCATTTACAAGCGCCTGGATCCATTTCAAACTGCCTTTCACGCCTGTTTTCTGAATGATTCTGCCCATATGCTTTTATGAATAAATGGTTGGTTCTTTAAGTGCTTACGCCGACATCCCCATGGTCTCTGTTTAATTATCGGGTTAAGAATACCTCATCCTGAGCGTTTGCGCAAGCCCGGCCCTCATTCGTGAACCCTGATTCACCGTCAAAAAAAGTAAAAACCTCGTTGATCCTGAAGAATCAGGGTGATAGATAGATTGTAGCAAAACAAAACTATCATCAACGAGGTGAAGTTATTATGGCACAAGGAGTTCTTCCATTCAAGTATGAAGCTGAGAAAAAAACAACCGGTCTGACAGCATTGGCGGGTTTGCCGACCTATCTTGATTTGGCCAAGGTGATTGGTTTAAGCAAATCGATCCAAAAGCATTTAAA
>JARGFK010000110.1 GCA_029211065.1 Desulfobacterales bacterium | reverse complement strand
CGGAGTGAAATTTTTGTTAAAAAAGTCTCCGCCAATCTAAAATACGTCCGCGCTTAATATTAGGCGGTGGATTTAGGATCAGCGGCCACCTTGACGCAACAGTGGAATTATACTATGTATCCATTTTCGCCGAAAGGGCATTGAAGCCTGATTAAAAAAAGGGCGTGAAGAAGCGAGAGGTTATTCTTGCCGAAAAACAAAAGAAAATTCAGCCGCATTCCCGTTAAAGTCGACGCCGAATTGACGGTCGGGGATACGTCCTATCGTGTCGAGGAAATATTGAATCTCGGCATGGGGGGCTGCCGGCTGCCGGTCACAGCGGATTTTGAGGTGGGAACCGGTTGTCATGTGCGTATTTTACTGAACGCGGCCGAAAGCGAAATAAGCGTTGACATCGCCGGTAAAATCAAACGCAGTACCCCCGGAACGGTGGCTGTCCAGTTTACCCGGATTGATCCGGACAGCCTCTTTCATTTGCGAAACATCGTACGATATAATTGCCCGGATGCCGATGTCGTCGACAGGGAGATCCGCAAACACCCGGGTATCCGATAGCCCGTGACCCCCCGAAGGATAGGAACCAATTTTTATTGCATCGCATCGGAAAATTGATTATAGTCTAAAAATTATTGATTTTAGAGACAATTCAAACGCTTAATCGCGGCAACCATTTGAAAGGAGTAACATAATTGGATCATGCATTGGGTTCCGAGCAGCTGGATAAAATAGATCATATTCTGCAAACGGATCTCATGGACCTGGGTGTTCATTGTGTCGTTCTGCTGGACATGGCGGGCAACATTATTGCCGATCTTGATAATGGCAAGGCAAAGTTCGATGTGTATTCCCTGGCGGCCCTGGCTGCAGGCAATTTTGGCGCTGTGAGCACCATGGCGCAAATGATCGGCGAGGAAGAGATTCTGTTACTGTTTCATAAAGGTAAAAAAGAAAATATATATTTCAGCAAGATTTTAGCGGATTTTTTGCTGATCACCATATTCGGCCATGATTTGTCCCTGGGGTTTATACGCCTGAGAGTCGCCGAGGCAATCGAAAAGATCGAAAAGATCTTGGGGGCCTGATTACAGATGGCATTCGTTAATTTTAAAAAGCAGGAAGTTCAGATAAAAATCGTTTATTACGGCCCGGGGCGGGGCGGGAAGACAAGCAACCTGGAGCATGTCTTTCGGAAGTTTAAGGAACATATACTGACGGAGCTGGTTACCATCAAAACCCAGGGAGACCGCACTCTGTTTTTTGATTTTCTTCCTTTTGATATGGGAAAAATTGCGGGCTATGCTGTGAAAGTGCAGCTCTATACCGTACCCGGGCAGGCCATGTATAATTCCACCCGGCAATTGGTTTTAAAGGGCGTGGACGGCGTCGTGTTCGTGGCAGATTCGCTTGAAGCGATGCGAAAGAAAAATTTTGAGTCGCTCAAAAACCTTCAGGACAACTTGAAGTTGCACAAAAAAAGCATCTTCAAAATCCCCTGCGTGTTGCAATACAACAAAAGGGACCTGGCCGAACAGGGCATCCCGCTCATGCCCGTTGAAACCCTTGAAAAAGACCTTAATTCCCAGCTGAAAGTGCCTTCGTTTCAAGCCAGCGCCCTGAAAGGAACAAATGTGATGGAGACCCTGAAAAAGATAATCGTCCTGACGGTTTCCTCCATTGAAGACCAGCTGAAGTAGGGGATACTTACGAATTGCTAAAAAAGACGAACCCAATGTGCGCGCCGGACCGAACCGGGGGGTAGCAAAGAGGAGTTGAAAAAGCGATATGAATCTTGAAGCACTGTACACCTTCGGAAATACGTCGCTTTATAACATTCGAAATCGTAATGAACTGCGCGTGATCAAACTTCTTTGGGAAATCCTTTCGGAGCACCCCGACTATTCGCCCGAAGACCTCGATATTGAAGATATTTATGCCCTGACCTTAAACAAGCTGCCGGCTCATTATGTCCAGAAAGGGAGTATCGTATTGCACGATCCGGTGGACGACACGACCATCAGAGACGCCCTGCGCGCAGCCATCCAATCCGTCCGGCAGCGGCCCAATTACTGATTATGGATCACCTCCAAACGGGCCATAAGGCTGGGAAGCTATAAGAAATAAGAACCCGGCTAAAGGCTTACGGCTCAGGGAAAAAATGAATGCGTTTTATACCTTGCGCCTTGCGCCATGTGCCTTACGCCAAGTATTTAAATCTTATCAACTGTTTTAACTCCTTTCTTCCGACGACCAAGGGAAGAATATTATATAAAATAAAGGAGCGGCGATTATGTTATCCGTCATAATTACCGGAGCCAATCGTGGCATCGGATTTGAATTCGTCAGGGAATATAGCGCAGACGGCGCCCGGATTTTTGGCTGCTGCCGAAATCCGCAATCCGCGGACAGGCTTCAAAGTCTGGCGGCAAAATCAGGCGGCCGGATCACGATCCACCAAATGGACGTGACCGATCCGGCGGAGATTGCCGCACTTAAACAGGGGCTCGGTTCAACACCCATCGATATTCTGATAAATAACGCCGGCATCTCGGATGGCCATGAAACAGGCGTTGACTATGATATATGGGAAAAGGTTTTCCGGGTTAATTCCATCGCACCCTACCGGGTGAGTACGGCTTTTCGCGCCAATTTGGCGGCGGGTAATGAAAAAAAGCTCGCCACGATATCAAGCCACCTGGGCTCCATCGCCGACAATACGGGCGGGCGAACGGCTTACCGGTCATCCAAGGCGGCTGTCAATCAGGTCATGAAGGGGCTTGCGGCTGAATACCGGGTTGACGGCATCACCGTTATTATTCTTCATCCCGGCTGGGTCCGCACGGACATGGGGGGTGCCCAAGCGCCGGTATCACCCGTCGACAGTGCCCGGGGCCTCAAAGGGGTCATTGCCGCCGCAACGCTGGAAAACACCGGAAAATTCATTGATTATCAGGGAAAGGAATTGCCCTGGTGAACGGTTCCAGAAAGGGTGTGATCCTTGTCGCAACAGGAAAACGCTTTGGCCATTAACCGGCCTTCATCACCCCCGGACATTGTCTGGATAGTGCCGGGGTTTTCCCTGGGGTCCCGTCCCTACGATCATCAGCGCCAGGCGATCGCACATCTCGGAATTCAGGTCATCATTGCCCTGCATGAACCGGCGCAAGGAGAAACCGAAGACTGGCGGTTGTTGGGGGTGCGCCTGGTTCCGGTTCCGATGCCGGACTGGGTCGGGATTCCCCTTATAGGTTTTGACCGCGTGGTCGCGCTGATTTGCTCCTGTCTGGATGCGGGCCAGCCGGTACTGCTGCACTGCCTGGCCGGTATCAACCGGGCGCCCACCTTTGCGGCAGCGGTGTTGTGCCGTCGCCAGGGAATCGATGTTGACTCGGCCCTTGCAACCGTTCAGCGCGTCCGCCCGGCCGCCAGACCGACTTCGGAACAGGAAAAATCACTGCGGCAGTGGCAGGCCCTTCGTTGCATATAACTTGTTGATATAAAATACAATAATATATAATCGGACGGGTGTTTAGGCCTTTTTATTGCTGATATTGATTAAAGCGGATGGCTATGGTATGGACGCATTCAAGCTACCGATTTTTTTTGTGTTTAAGGGAACACTAACAAAAGGAGGTACACATGAAGAAAAAATTATTGTTGACGGCGATTTTCACGTGCGTTGCGGTGAGCCTTGTTTTCTGGGCCTGCGGACCGAAAGGTCCGGAAACCATAAAGATCGGCATCAATGCGCCGATTACCGGCGATATCCCCAAGGTCGGCGAGGGCACGAAATTTGCCGCGCAGATGTGGCTGGAAGATATCAATGCGGCCGGCGGGCTGCAGGTCGGGGACAAGAAGTATAAGGTCGAACTGGTCATTGAGGACAATGAGTCCAAGGCGGAATCGGCTGTTAAGGCCAACACCAAGATGATCACCGAAGACGGTGTTTTGGCGATTGTCGGACCGCAATCCTCCAAGCAGGCGGTACCGGCCGGCGAAGTCGCCAACAACTACAAAACCCCCATGATTACGCCCTGGTCCACCAACCCCAACACCACCAAGGATCGTCCCTATGTATTCCGCGCCTGCTTCCTGGATCCGTTCCAGGGGCCGGTCGTGGCCAAATTCGTAAAGGAGGAATACAAATTCACCAAGGCGGCCGTTCTTTACGATGTTGCCAGCGACTATCCCAAAGGGCTGGCAGAATTTTTCAAGGCTGCCTGGGAGGAACTCAACGGGGCCGGCTCGGTGGTGGCCTATGAGAGTTTTACCACCAAGGACGCGGACTTCAGCGCCCAGTTGACAAAAATCCGCAACTCCGGCGCGGAATTTTTATTTACGCCCCAGTATTACAATGAGGTGGCGCTGATCGTGCAGCAGGCTCATCAGCTGGGCTGGAACAAACCCATCGTCGGCAGCGATAGCTGGGGGTCGGCTGAAACGGTCAAACTTTGCGGAAAGGACTGCTTCGGCCTGTTCTTCAGCACGCACTATGCCGCGGCCGGCGCCAAAGGGGCCACCAAGGAGTTCATCGACCGATATAATCAGAAGCACGGCTACGTTCCCGATGATGTGGGCGCCTTGACCTGGGATGCCATTCGCATTGTCCAGAAGGCGATTGAAGGCGCCGGCAAGCTCACCGGCGACATTAAAAAGGACCGTAAGGCCGTTCGCGATGCCATGGCGGCCATCAAGAACTTTGAGGGCATCACCGGCGCGATGACCTTTAATGAAAGCGGCGATCCGAGCAAATGTGCCGTTATCGTTAAAATCAACGACGCCGGCGAATTTGAATTCTTTAAGGCGGTTTGTCCATAAAAAATCCTGACAGGCTGTTGCGGTTCAGCTGTATTAAAGTGGTTTTCAGAACGATTTTTCGATCGATGGAATTCATTCGCAAGGATTTTTTTTGATGACCGTTTTTATCCAGAACCTGATTAATGCACTGCAATGGGGCAGTTTCTATGCCCTGATCGCACTGGGGTACTCGATGGTCTATAGTATCCTGATGCTGTTTAATTTTGCCCACGGCGACATCTTCATGGTCGGCGCTTACATCGGGTACGGGGTAGCGGCAGGTCTGGTGGCGCTGAGCGCCATGGGCGCCCTGGCGTTGCCCGGCTGGTTGATCCTGGTCCTGACCATCCTTATTTCAATGTTCCTCACATCGTTTGTGGGCATCTTGGTGGAGCGGGTCGGTTATCGGCCGCTGCGTGAGGCCCCGCGGGCGTCGGCGGCCATTACCGGTCTGATGATCGGCATTATTCTGGAAACCGGCAATCTGATCCTGCTTGGCGCCCAGCGGGTCAAATTTCCGTCTTTGATTCAAACCGTCACCTACAACCTGGGCAGCGTCTATGTGACCAACCAGAAAATCATGATTGTGGGGGTTTCGCTGGCGCTGGCAGCTGCGTTGCACCAGTTTATCAAGCGGACCAAGTGGGGTATGGCCATGCGGGCCATGGCCTTTGATTACGCGGTTGTTCCCCTCATGGGGGTGCCGCTGAACCGGATGATCGCCCTGACCTTCGGCCTGGGGTCGGCCCTTGCGGCCGCAGCCGGGATTCTTTTCGGAGTGGCCTATCCTGTCCTGGACCCCTATATGGGGATTGTTTTCGGATGGAAGGCCTTTGTCGCATCCATTCTGGGCGGCCGGGGTTCCGTTGTCGGGGCGACGCTGGCGGGATTTCTGCTGGGCTTTATCGAAATCTTCGTGGCGATGATCTTCCCATCGACCATGCGCGATTTTATTGCCTATTCCATTATCCTGCTGATTCTGGCCTTTCGGCCCCATGGATTTTTCGGTGAAGCATACAGCGCCCGGCTCAGGCTATAGAAGGGCAAGATAAAATACAAGGTTTAAACAGATGGCATCAGAGGTTAAATCAACCGCAGCAGTCGGCAATCGAATCCGGCAGCATGCCGTTCGCTGGTTCGGCCACGTCCCCCTGATCGGCTGGTTTACGGGCATTCTGGCGGCCGTCTTGCTCGAGATCCTGGTGGGCCTGCAGCTTGCCTGGGTCCTGGGGATGCCCAAGGTGCCGATGCTTTTCGGTCTTGTGATCATGTTGAAAAAACCGCTGCTGATACCGTCAACCGTTCTGTATATGGCGCTGATCTATGCGCTTCCGGTTCTGGTTGTGGGACGGCTCAGCGCCGGGGTCATGAACCGGGTGGCTGCAAAACTGCTGGGCATCTCCAGCGTTTTTGCGGTGCTTGTTCATCTAACGCTTTTTTATGTGATCCTGCATCTGTGGGCGGGCATCAGCGATTATCGCGTTCTGATTGTCAAGCTCATCCTGATCGCGGTGATGCTGACCTTGAGCCTGAACATCATCAACGGGTATATGGGCGAGTTTTCCTGCTCCCATCCCGGGTTCATGGCCCTGGGGGCATATACGGCTTCGGTCGTCACCGTTCTGCTGTTTGTGGATGACAGTCTCTTCGGGCCGGCGCTCCTGCCGCCGGCCTGGGGTCCGTTCTTTTTTCCCCTTGCCCTCATCATGGGGGGGCTGGCGGCTGCGGTGGGGGCCCTGGCGGTGGCCATTCCGTCCTTTCGCACCCGCGGGGATTATCTGGCGATTATTTCCCTGGCGTTTATGTTTATCGTCAAAAGCCTGATTGAAAATCTCGAGGTGGTGGGCGGACCGCGCGGCCTGCGCAGCCAGCCGGACTGGGCCAGCCTGCCGGTGGTGTTTGCCGTCACCGTTCTTTGCGTCTGGATCATCAATAATTTTGTGCGTTCCACCCTGGGAAAAGCGCTCAATGCGGTCCGCGACAACGAGATGGCCGCGGAGGCCATGACCGTGGATACCCGGCGCACCAAAATCGTGGCGTTCCTGTTCGCAGCCTTCTGGGCGGGTGTCGCCGGCGGACTGTTTGCCCATGTCCTGCGCTATGTCAATCCGAGTACGTTCGGCATCCAGCAACTGGCGGAGGTCCTGGCGATGGTCTATTTCGGGGGGCTCAATTCCGTGTACGGGTCCATCGTGGGTGCCGTGGGCATTAATCTGCTCAGCGAAGCGCTGCGGCCGCTGGAAATATTCAAATGGATCATTATCCCCCTGCTGCTGATCCTGGTCATGATTTTTCGACCCACCGGACTGATCGCTTTTAAAGAGTTTGATGCCTTTAAACTGGTACAGCCGAAATTGCAACCGAAAGAAGAGGTGCCCCGTGTCGCTGCTGCGCGTTGAGAAGGTGACGCACTATTTTGGCGGGCTCAAGGCCGTGTCGGATTATAACCTCGACATCACCCCCGGCCAGGTCAGGGGGTTGATCGGTCCCAACGGCGCCGGCAAAACCACCATTTTTAACCTGATCACCGGAATTTACCAGCCCAGCGAAGGGGAAATTTATCTGGCCGGCCATAAGCTGAACGGACGCTCCCCTCACCAGATCGCCTCGCTGGGCATCGGCCGGACATTTCAGAACATGCTCCTGTGGCGCCACATGACCGTTCTGGAACATGTCAAAATGGCCCGTTACGCCAAACTGAGTTACGGCCTGCTGGGCGCATTTTTCGGTACGGCCCGCCGGCACCGGGAAGAGGCCGAAGGTGAGCAAAGGGCGCTTGAGCTTCTCAAGATGATGGGGGTCGACCATCTTTCCGACCAAATTGTGACGAACCTGCCTTACGGCGCCCAGCGGCGGGTGGAAATGGCCCGGGCCCTGGCAACGGAACCCCGGATTTTGTTTCTGGATGAACCCACTGCCGGCATGAACCCGGAGGAACTGGTACAGATGATGAAGATCATCCGCCAGGTCCACGCGGAATTGGGACTGGCCATTTTTATGATCGAGCATCGCATGAAAGTGGTGATGGAGCTTTGCGGGCAGATCCAGACCCTGGTTTTCGGCGAGGTGATCGCCGAGGGAACGCCGGCGGAAATTCAAAATAACCCCAAGGTGATCGAAGCGTATCTGGGCAAGGAGGTGGTGCATTGACGCTGTTGTCGGTTGAAGAACTGCGGGTTTCCTACGGCAACATCAAGGCCCTGCAGGGCCTGAATTTCAAAATCGACCGGGGTGAGATCGTCTGCATTATCGGCGCCAACGGCGCCGGCAAGAGCACGACCCTGCGGGCCATCTCCCGGCTGGTGCCGGTGGAGGCGGGTACGCGCATGTTTTATGACGGCGTCGATCTGGCATCGTATGCGGCCGATGAAGTCGTCAGCAAGCTGGGCATCTCGCACGTACCCGAGGGCCGGCGCCTGTTTGATAATCTGACGGTTATGGAAAACCTCAAGCTGGCGACCTTTGCCAGAAAGGACACCGACCGCATCGGCAAGGACATCGACCGGGTGTTTTCCATTTTCCCGCGCCTGCAGGAACGCGTGAAGCAGAAGGCCGGCACCCTCAGCGGCGGCGAGCAGCAGATGCTGGCGGTGGGCCGGGCGTATATGAGCGGACGGAAAGTGATGCTGCTGGACGAGCCCTCCATGGGCCTGGCGCCCCTGCTGATGATGAGCATGTTCGAGGCCCTCAAAGAAATCAACCAGGAAGGCACCACGATCCTGCTGGTGGAGCAGAATGCCCGGCTGGCCCTGCAGTTTGCCCGGCGCGGATATGTGCTGGAGAACGGCCATATCGTGACCGAAGGCCCCTCCGAAGCCCTGCTGAATGATCCCGAGGTTAAAAAAGCCTACCTGGGCGGCTGATCTTCCGCCAAAGGAATTTCCCTATTTGCGATAGAACCCATCTCAAAAATACAGATGGGGTTCGATGGCAAGGCATCTGCCGATGAGAAAGCGGAGCATACACGGGAGTATGTGAGTATTTAGAATCGGCAGATAACGCAGCCATCGGGCGGTAGATGTGTTTTTGAGATGGGTTCTAGTGCCATTTGAAAATCTTCAGCCCCACGGCAAAGAAAAAAACGCCGATGGCCGTCAGGATAGCGGCAGGAACTGAAATTTCAGAGAATCCGGCGCCTTCGATGAAAACGGACCTTAACCCATCCGCCAGCAGGGTCAGGGGCAATTTCTGGATGAAGGGGAGGCTCCATTCCGGAAAGTTGTGGTAGCTGAAAAAGATTCCTGAAAGGACCATCATGGGCATGACCACCACGTTAATGAGGCCGTTGCCGGTTTCGGTCTTTTCCGTCCGGGCGGAGACGAAAATGGCAATGCCGGCAAAGGCGATATTGCCTGCGAGGAAAACGGCAAAGAGCGCCGCCGGACTTCCCTGGATGCTGGTGCTGAAAACCAGGTAGGCAAAAATACAGAGAAGGGTAGATTCAATCAGGTTCATTGCCATCCGAACGATCATCAGGGCCATCAGCAGGTGGGATTTACGCATGGGGGTCGCCACCATTCTGCGCAGCAGCTTCTGGGACCTTTTTTCGATCATCCCGTAGCTGATGCCCCACATGCAGGACATCATGATTCCCATGGCGATGAGTCCGGGAACGAGAAAATCGATATAACGGGTCCCCCTGACGGTTAATGCTTTGATGTCGGCTGTCTCGTCCCCGGGGGGCGCCTCTTTGCCGCCGAGGATCTTGGAAAGTTTCAGATAGGTGAGCTGGGCGTCCGGGTTTGACGGATCAAAATGGTACTGGAGTCGGTTATCCGTTTGGGTGATCACCACGCTTAAACTCCCGCGTTTCATCAGCGTCATGGCCTTTTCCCGGCCGGTTTTCTGAAAAAGAAAGGTGGTATTGCCCAGCTGCGCGTCCTTTATGATGATTTTATAGCGGTCCGGTTCATCCCCGTCGGCTTTTATTCTTTCAGCTTTCTGCTGCAGAAATAAATCTATACCGGCCGGCAGTTGGGTTGCGGATATGCTGATGCGGCCTGAATCGATCAGGGCCACATTTCGGACAATATCCGCCTTCTTGGTAAACGCGATCCCCAAGCCCAGGGACATGAGCATCGGAAAGATAATGCCCCAGAAGAGGACTTCGGGTTCCCGGATAACTTCCCTAAAATGGGCCGAGACCAGGTGAAAGAGTTGTTCCCGTCGAATCAGTTTATTCATGCAGGCGCCTGCCCGTCATGGACGTAAAAAGATCGTCCAGTGTTGTTCTTCTGCACTCCAAATTTTTAAGGCGCAGGTTTTTCAATTTAAGAAAGCTCAAAAATTCCGGCAATTGCGACTCCATTTGGGTAAGTGTGATAAAACCTTTCTCATTTCCGGCGTTCCACTGAATCGGAAAGGGTGCGTCTGTATTCAACTCATCGTGAGCGGGACAGTTCGGCTCCAATGTAAATTCAATGATTTTTTTGCCGTGGTCATTATCCAGCAGCTCTTTGAGGGTGCCTTCCTTTAAAATAGAGCCATGATCGATGATAATGATATGGTCACACAGGCGTTCGGCCTCTTCCATGTAATGGGTGGTGAGGATCAGCGAGGTTTGCGAGCTTTCCTTTAGATTGAGCAGGATCGACCAGATTTCCCGCCGGGCGTTGGGATCCAGGCCGGTGGTGGGCTCATCCAGCAGCAGAATTTTGGGACGGTTAAGCAGTGCGATTCCCAGGGCCAGGCGTTGGCGCTGGCCGCCGGAGAGATTGCCCACATAAGATTTCCATTTTTCTTCAAGGCCGATGGTCTCGATGATTTCGGAAACCCGCTGCCGGTCTAGCTGATAAAAACTGGCAAAGAGCCGCAGCGTTTCCCAGACGGTTAATTTGTTGATAAAGTGGGTTTCCTGCAGGGAGATGCCGATGATCCGGTGAAGGGACTCTTCGTTGCCCTTCCACTTTTCTCCCATAATCAGGATGTCGCCGCTGTCCGGTGTCTGAATGCCCTCGATCATTTCCACCAGGGTTGTCTTGCCGGCGCCGTTGGGGCCCAGCAGCGCCGTAAACTGGCCCTGGTCGATACGCAAATCAACGCCCTTGACAGCCTGGACCGTCTTAAAGGATTTAAAAACCGATTTTACCTCGATGACAGGATCTGCCTTGGTGAATGGTGTAAAGTTTTGATTCATTTTCCGATGACAGCGCCGCAGGTTTCACAGCGGTATTTGATGGATACGGTTTCCGCAGAGACCTCTTCAAAGTCATTGCGCCTGTAGCCGGATCTTTCAAAGCATTCCGGACAATGGCCGTCTCCCAGTTCGTCGGCGCTGATGGTTAAGTCGCAGTGCCGGCAGCGCAATCGTTTTTGCGGTCCGGGCAGCAGCACCAGGTTTTTATGATCACAAGCATTCATCAGTTATTTGGATGCTGGGAGTATTGTTATTTCTCCCAACGTTATTTCAGGTGAAACAAACCTTTTTAAAGTTGCAGCGGTCGTGAATTTTGTCATCATCGACTTTTTTAAAAAATTCTTCATCTTTCGGGGTGTTGTTTTTTACATCCACCAGCAGAGACTGCATGTCCGCCACGCTCCCCTTGATATAGGAGCGGGTGTCCCGGATCTCTCCTTTGCCGATTTGAAATTCGGCTTTCTGGTCGGACAAAAGGTTATATTCGATCAGCCGGATCTGATCCGGTTTGACCTTCCAGTGTTCCTGGGCGTACATGGCGTAGCAGGAGAGCTGCAGGGAAACATCCTCCCGGGTCGTCCGGCCGGTTTTCCAATCCACGATGGTGACGCCGCCATCGCTCCGAAAGCTGCAGTCCAGCACCGCCCAGATCTTGATGCCGTTCAGAAAAAAGAACGAAAAGTCCTCGATCTCCAGCCAGTTTTCAGGCGGCAGGTTTTTTAATTCGCCGAACAGCTTTGATCCGTAGAAATTTTTGAGACATTGGGTCACGTTTTCCGCCATGCGCTTCCACTCGGCATCTTCCAGTCCGGACTCGTATTCATGCTCAAACAAGGCGCAGGTCTTCGGATGGGTGCGGTACCGTTTTTCTCTTGAGGAGCGGAACTCTTCGCGCATCCGGTCGATGGTGATGGCGATAATCTCCTTCGCGCCCAGGACCGATATGTCCCGCTGCAGGTTTTTCAGGGTATGCTTGATGCACTGATGCACCAGGTCGCCCGCCCACATGAACCGGTTCTTGAGATTCTTCAACATGTAAATCTGCCAGGTCCGCTGGGGCGCGGTCGCCTTCCAGCCGCCCCAGTATCCATAATAATTGAAATAGTACTGGCGCGGGCAGGTCATAAAGACCTCGTCCCGGGATTTGGACCAGGAAAATTCATTGCGGATTTCAGCCATGACAGGTGTATATAACAAAAAAGCGGGGGTGACAAGAACGGCGCCGACTCAAAGATAGAAACATAATATTTCTCAGACAGGATCAACCGGATCGATCGGATGTGCCACCCGCCCTGTAAAAATCTATTTTAGGCATGGCGGGCGGATTCTTTCAGCCTGCCGTAGCGTAATTTTAACAAAAAGGGGTCAATCCAGTAAAAAGGAAAATGCGCCAGGGGCTTATCCGTATAATCCCATTGTTTTTGACAATCCAGCCGTCTCGGTTTATATTCAAAATAATTCCACTGTTATGAGAAATTCAGCCTACCCGGGGAGCAGGAGATGATACGAAAAAAAATTTTTAAACGAGCGATTTTTATTTTTACAGTCCTGACGTTATCCCTGATTCTAAACTCCGAGGGAGCGTCTGCAGAGGAAAACATCGCATCCTCCGGGGATGCACCCGCTATTTCACTGCCTGAAGACATGGGAAGCGCCATGTCCCGGGAAGTCGGCCAGGTCAAGGAAGATATTCAAAAGCAGGCCCGTTCGCTGTTTGAAAGGACGCCCCTGGGCTGGAACCGAATGACCATTGATGATCTGGCCGGCTGGTTTGTCGATCTGCCGGCCAAGGCGCCCTCGTTCTGGGGATATGTTAAAAAACAAGGCCGCCTGATCGGTTTCGTGGGTTCGCTATTGCTACTCGCATTCATTCTCGCGGTTTTCTACAGCTTTTTCTGGCAGGATCGGATTCTGGCGCGTCTGGAAAAACAGGTGCAACCCCTGACCGAACGCCTGCCGCCTTCAGTTACTCCCTATCTCATATCCACTTTCAGGGTCATCGTGGGCGTCTTGCTGCCTCTGATACTGCTGGGCCTGTTTTCAATGATCATCGCCTTTATCCCCCAGCGCTCGGTCTGGCTGGTATTCACCCGCCAGATTCTGTTGCTGTGGCTGATCGGGGCCCTTGTGTTGCGGTTGCTTGGCGAACTGCTCTTGCGGGACCTTCTGAAGGTCGAGCTGCATTACGGCAAAACCATTTTCCTGTTTTCACGCCTCGTTACAATCTATGCACTGAGTTGCATTGCTTTTCTGTGGGGGGCCGAGGCTTTTCGGATCCGGGATGACGTCCAGGCGCTGTTTTATTTTATCGTCGCGCTGTCTATCGTCTGCGCTCTGCTGCTGCTCGTTTTTCAGAAAAAAGCCCTGCTGTCGTTTCTGCCCCAGCTGCCCTACAAGGGGTATCAAACCTTTCTCAACCTGCTGGATCGGTTTTACCTGCCGGTCATGCTCCTGACCTTTCTCACCGGCCTGCTCTGGTGTTTCGGCTTTCGTCGCTTTGCCGAAACCTTCTGGGTCCGGACCTGGCTCTTGACCGGCGTCTTGGTCCTGATTCTAGGCGTCTACCATCTAAGCCAGAAGGGACTTCGGGTATGGATCGCCAAAAAAGACCCCGCCGAAAAGCAGGTGCAGTTTCTTTACCGGTCATTCCGGATGATCCTGATTTACGCAACCTTGGTCGGCGCCCTGTACGTGACGCTACGGCTGCTGGGGTTTCAGGGCTACCTCCAGCGCGTGCTCTCCTTTCCGCTGATGCATGTGGGCCAGACGCCGATTTCAGTCTGGCTGCTCATCGAGGCCGCCATTATCCTGATCGCTTTTATCTACCTGGTCCGGCTGCTGCAGGCTTACCTCGACTACAAGGTGTATCCCAGCATCGGTGTGGAGCCCGGCATGGCCTATGCCCTGAACACCTTTATCAAATATTTCGGCTTCGCAGTGGGGATCGTATTTGCGTTTAATTTCGTGGGGTTCGACCTGCGTGCGTTCATGGTCTTTGCCGGTGCAGCCGGCATCGGTATCGGCCTCGGCCTGCAAAGTATGGCTGCCAATATCATTAGCGGATTTTCCATCGTTTTCGGCCGCAAGATCAGAAAAGACGACTGGATTCAGGTGGGGGACACCCGTGGCGTGGTCACGGACATTTACCTGCGGGCTTCAAAATTGCGCACCCGTGACAACATCGAATACCTGATCCCCAACTCCGATTTTATGACCCAAACCACCGTCAATTACACCCTTTCGTCGCCGCTGATCCGGGTTCACATTCCGGTGGGCGTATCCTACGATGCCGATCCCGAACAGGTCCGGCAGATCCTGCTGGAAGTCGCCAAGGCCAACCGCAACGTCCACCGCCGCCGCAAGCCGGAAGTCTTTTTTGACGCCTACGGCGACAGCTCCATCAACTTCGACCTGCTGGTTTGGATGGACCTGCGCAAAATCGGCGAAAACCGGCTGCGCAGCGAACTCTATTACAAAATATTCGAAGCGCTGAAAAAGGCCGGCATTGAAATCCCCTTTCCCCAGCGCGATCTGCATATCCGTTCCGGACTGCCTGCCGCTTAAAAATAGAGTGTTGTTTTAGGTCCTTAAGCGATAGGTGCGCTTTGGCGCATTATCATTAATGATTATATAAAGTTAGGGTTTTTAGCAGCATTGATCTACATATTTCTAGAGAAAAAATCTACAGAATATGTTGCTCCTTTTTATTGATTGAAGCGCCTTTACCCCGCTTTTATCCCCTATTGCTCAAAAACATCTCTCGTGCCAACGGTCTTTTTGCAAAATATTATCATGATATCAATTGGTTATTTTATAATAAATTAATTTGTTTTATTGGGCTGTTTTTTAGTAACGGAACCTATACTGGCACTAAAAGTGCTTGTATTAAAGTTACCCTTTAATGAAAATCGGAGCTGTTTCCGCTAGTGGGAATATCGTTTTGCTCTAAAAAACGTTAAAGGTGGATATATCAGGCAGGAATCTGAAAGCTTGCAGGCGCGATGAGGATCCCATATCGTCAACCCGTAAGCGAGGGGGGAAAACATGAATATGTCGGAAAAAATTACACCTGTGGAGAGGCGCTTTGGCATGATTGCCATTGAAAAAGGATTTATTACGAAAGCACAGCTCACCGACGCTTTGAAAGAGCAGGTTGAGGAAGAGGTGGAACTGGGAACCCACAGATTCATCGGGGCCATATTGGTTGAAAAGAAAGAGATCGATTTAGAACAGCTTGGAGCTGTGATTTTTGCGCTTGAGTCGGGCCAAGGCCATAAATAGCACGAAAGCGGAGGCGCTCC